>JAAYFX010000029.1 GCA_012728025.1 Clostridiales bacterium | reverse complement strand
GGCGCAAATGCTTCAGTCTGAAGTGTCAAGGTTTAAATTACAAAACCAAGATTAAAAGTTTTTTAAAAATTATAAATAAGAAAACGCACCGAAAAACGGTGCGTTTTCTTATGGAGTTAAGGATTTGCTTTGTCTCTGTGGTGCATATGGGTTGTTGCCGAAGCTTTAGCAGACGGCGATTACTGTTTATATGATTTTATAAGGTATTCCAAGGCCATGTTATCGGGAGAAGGGATAAGCCTTTTATCAAGGAGGGTTTTTTCCGGCAACGCTGCTTCCGCCGCTTCAAGAGCCGTGTTTATATCCCCCACAAGCCCAGATAATATGTAACAAAACTTACCGCCTATAAAATGCCCTATCCAAACCTCCTCTAGCCGAACATTGCCGCTTTTAAGTCCGGCGTCAAGACTTTGAAAGCCGCTGGAGGCATCCCTTGTTTCCAATATGCCCAAGGCAGTTTTGCCATCCATGTTCGCCTTTTCCCTGTGAGCAGGATTAAAATACTTAAGAATGTCCTCGTGAGCATTGGTGAGCAGATGTTGGCGGATAAGCTTTTTTTCGTCGACCTGTGTAACCTCGTCTCTGGCCTCACGAAGATTTTCAACTTCGCCGCCCACAACTATGAGAAACTTTCCAATGCAAATGGGCTTTGCATAAATTATAGACATGGGTGCTCTTTTTACCATTCGGTCAAGACTGTCAATCCCAGCGGGTATGCTGGAATATTCCACTATAAAAATTGCTTTACTCATCTCACCAATCCATTCCCGCAGCCGGCAGAGCCTTATCCGGCCATTGTTTTTATCTGTTGTTACAGACTTGGAAATATCAAATAAGCTTACTTTTACATTTTATAAGGTGCAAAAAGCCCAAAACTTGCCCTGTAAAGGAGTTTTCGGGCTTCATCGCCAAAAACATGGCTGATATGCTGCGGTGCAAACCAAACCATTTTATTTATTCTTCAGGCGAAAGCCTCTACCTGTTTTTATAACTTCTTATGTCTGGCTATTACAGCCAATGATACATATACATCTTAACTAAAACATAAAGGAAAGTCAAGAGTTGTCTTAAGTATTTTGCATAAAGTTACAAGCTTATTTTTTGGGACTAAAAACTACGGCTCCTGCCTTTATTTAAGGCAAGGCATCCAGAAACCTTTTCATTTCCTCAAGACTTCTGGGGTTTTGTCCCCTTTCCAGCAGACCTTTCCTCTGCAAAATAACCCCCATCTCATAGAAAGTTGGCCTGCGCACTCCTGTTTCGGAAAGCAGCTCTCCCCTTGAAAAAAGTGCCGAAGGCGTGTCATCAGCTATCAGCTCCCCCTTGTGAAAAAGAAGGATTCTTGAGGCCCAACGATAAGCAAAGTCTATATCGTGGGTTGAAACCACCAAGGTTTTCCCCTTTTCATGAAGGTCGGAAAGTACTTTTTCCAGCATATCCGTATTTTGCATATCCAAAAAGGCCGTTGGCTCATCAAACAAAATAAGCTCCGGCAACATAGCCAAAACATCTGCTATGGTAAGCCGCTTTTTTTCGCCCCCGCTAAGGTAATGGGGAGGTCTTTTGCGAAGCTCTGTAAGGTTCATAAGGCTCATAGCCTTAGAAACTCGTGAGCGCACCTCGCCTTTTGGCAGCCTAAGGTTCATTGGCCCAAAGGAAATTTCCGACTCGACACTTGAGCCTATAAGTTGTTGGTTTGCATCCTGAAAAACTATTCCCACCCGCTGTCTTAAAAAGTTTAAGTCGGAACGGCTGCGGCTTATCTCTTTACCTTCGTATAAAATTTTACCCTTTTGGTGCTGTAAAACCCCGTTGCAGCAAAGAAAAAGTGTGGTCTTTCCTGCGCCGTTATTTCCGATAACGGCAAGCCTTTCACCTTTTTTTATTTTAAGATTTAAGTTTTTAAGAGCATTAGGCTGCTCATCATAGGAAAAGTTAAGATTTTTAAGCTCCAGCAAAGTGTCCATAAGCTACCTCCTGCTCATTATCCATATAAGTACGGCTGCCGCCGGAACTGAAAGAAAAACAAAGACCTGAGCCATGTCAAAGCTCTCATCCTCCATGAGAAACCGTATCTCACCATCATAGCACCTTGCCTCCATGGCGTCATACATTCCGGAAGCTCTCCTGAGACTTGTGAAAAAAAGATTAAAGGAGGTGTTAAGCATGGTTTTAAGGCTTGTGACAGGACTGCGATAGCCAAGGCGTGAGGCGGCGGAATACACCATGTTCTGGTGGGTTTCCAAAAGAATAAAAAGATAGCGGTATATAAGATACATAAGCTCAATAACCACAAAAGGTAGGCGCATTTTTCGAAGAGCTTCGAAAATTCGGTAGATGGGAGTGGAAAGGCTGAGCATATAAAGACAGCTTACAGCCCCAAAGGCGGAGAGCATTATGCCCGCCGCCTTTTCCTGATTGGCTTTTGTGACACATAGATAAAAAGAGCCTGCCGGAAGGCACAAAACGCCTTCGGGTATCGGTGAAATCTCGATGATTATTGCAAGAGCACTAAGGAGTATGAAAACTGCCGGAACAGTGAGCAGGGACAGATAATAGCTCACAGGGGTTTTCCCCAAAGCAAGGGTTAAAAAAGACATGGCGCAGAAGATGAAAACGGGAACATAAATATTTTTTGCCCAGACTGAAATAAAGGCGCAAACAAGGCAGAAAATAAGCTTTGCCCCCGAGTGCCAATGGCAGAGCCGAGATTTTTGAGCATAAAGGTCTATGGATATATATCCTCCATGATGGTGGAAGTGCCCCCTATGTAAAAGCAGAGCACCAAAAAGCAGGCATACTATAATTAATCCAATAAGCGCCGTTTCCCAAAGGCCGTACAGCAAAAGAAAAAGGACGAGGGCGGCTAATAACAAACTGAAAATCATAACCGCTCTCCCCCTTATCCCTTATGGTTTATGCCTGTTTTTGAAACTTGTTTCTCCCTATCAGGTATCCAAAGCCCAGCCCGATTAATCCGGCACCGAGGGCCGCCTGCAAGCAAAAAAGCAGGCTTTCGGTCTCACCTCCGGGAGGCTCAAAAATGTTTTCAGCCCAAGGCTTATAATCCGGAGCTACCTCTGCTATAAGCTCCTCGGCTTCATCGTCGGCCCCGCCGAATTCGGAGTCTTTTATGTAAGTAAGGGGGATAATCGCAATGATTGTGCATAGCAAAATTAGAATAATGGCAAGCATTCCTCGGTTTTTCATGCTTTTTCCCCTCCTTCCAGATAGCCGATTTCCCGCAGTTCGGGCTTGGCCCAAGCCTCAAGACCCATAATTACAACCACCGTTAGCAAACCCTCTATAACGGCTAGGGGGATTTGCGTAACGGCGAAAACGCCAAGAAATTTAACCATGGAGGCTCCTATCCCACCTACCTCGCTGGGATGGGCCAAGGCAAGCTGAAAACTTGTTACACAGTAAGTGAAAAGGTCGCCCAAACTAGCAGCCAAAAAGACTGCTGCAAGCTTATTGACCTTGAGCTTTTTGCATACATAATATATGCCGAAGGAGAGAAATGGCCCCGCTATTGCCATGCTGAAGGTGTTGGCTCCAAGGGTTGTTAAGCCGCCGTGAGCCAAAAGAATGGCCTGAAACAGCAAGACGATTACACCGATGACCGCCATGGGGGAAGGCCCGAATAAAATTGCTCCAAGCCCCGTGCCTGTGGGGTGGCTGGATGAGCCTGTGACACTGGGTATTTTAAGTGCCGACAGAACAAAGGCATAAGCTCCAACCATTGCCAAAATCAGCAAAGCCTTTCTCTTTTCCGAGGCTATCTTCCTTATTTTTACCACGCCAAGGGCTAAAAAGGGTATACACAGAACCCCCCATGCAATGGCGTGGGCTGCCGGAAGAAAGCCCTCCATTATGTGCATGGCCCTCGCCGCCGGCAAAAGGAAATAGAACAGGGGTATCATAACAGAAAACATGACTATGCGCTTTTCCAAACGGGATATATTACTTGTCATTTGCCTTAACCTCCTTATTTACTTAAACAAAAAAAGCATTTTCCGATAAACGGAAAATGCTTTGCGCACTAAAACCTAACCCGTCAGCAGAATACACTGCCCGAGTTTTATCACTGCACCTGTTAAATAATCCGTTAACCGTACAAGTTGCCATGAAATGGCATATAATCAAGCAGGCAGGTCTTCTGACTTTGGCTTACAGCGAGTCATTTTGCCTTCCCGTATGTATAATACAGTGGCGCTTTAAAATGACTCTAGCCATCACAGCGGCGGCTCCGTGCGGGATTTTCACCCGTCTTCCCTATTCTGACACCTGTTGATATTTCTTAAATCCAGTCTACACTGAAAATCTTAATTGTCAAGTTAAAACATCTGTTTTCCTAGAAAATCTAGGGGAATAAACATCAATCCCTGATTTTTAATTTTTAAGCCTTGGACAAGTTATGGATTTTCTATCCTTCGGCTTCTTTTGCCTCCTTTATTATCTGCACTCCGGCAGAGGCTCCTATGCGGTTTGCCCCTGCTTCAATCATGGAAAGAGCGGATTTTAAATTGCGTATACCTCCCGAGGCTTTAACTTTCATATCATTGCCTACGGTTTTTCGCATGAGGGCAACATCATGGACGCTTGCCCCGTCTTTTGAAAAACCTGTGGAGGTTTTGACAAAGTGCGCTCCCGCCTTTTGAGAAAGCTCACAGGCCTTAACTTTTTCCTCATCGCTTAAAAGGCAGGTTTCGATTATAACCTTAACTATGGCCTTATCTTCTGCGGCCTTGACTACGGCGGCAATGTCGTTAAAAACAAGCTCTGTGTCCCCATCTTTTAAAGCGCCTATGTTTATGACCATGTCAATTTCCTGCGCTCCGCTGGTGACAGCGGCACGAGTTTCAAAAGCCTTTGCCTCTGTTGCCATAGCACCCAGAGGAAAGCCCACCACGCAGCAGGTGAGAACATCGCTGCCGGAAAGCATTTTAGAAACCAAAGAGGCGTGGCAGGAATTGACACAGACCGAGGCGAAATTATACTCAATCGCCTCAAGGCAAAGCTTTTCCACCTGCCTTTTTTCAGCTTCAGGCTTTAAAAGTGTGTGGTCTATATATTTGGAAAGGGGCTTTTCTAAAATTAGACCGCAAATTGTGGTTTCCTTGGACATTTTATGTTCCTTTCTGTCCGTATGTTTAATTTATTGACTTTTGTGAAGAGAGCGTTTCAACTAAGAGACAAACCCTTTACTGCCATTTTTATTATGATAAGGCGAAAAAGATTGGCTTATTGGGGCAGATTTTTAGCGAAGGCCCTAGCGGCCTCAATGGTTTTGTCAATATCTTCGTCAGTATGGCAGGCGCTTATAAACATTGCCTCAAACTGAGCGGGAGCAAGGTAGATGCCCGCATCCAGCATATGGTTAAAATACTTGCCGTATAAGGCGGTGTCGCTTTTTTTTGCACTGTCAAAGTCTTTAACAGGCTCATTCGTGAAGAAAAGACTTAGCAGAGAGCCTTCCTGATTTACCGTAAATTGAGGAAAGGCCTGCCTTAAACCGGCGGCAAGCCTTGCGGCCTTCTTTTCCATATCCTTATATATATCGGGGTCTGCCTTTATCTGACGGAGCATGGAAAGACCCGCCGCCATAGCCACAGGATTTCCCGAAAGGGTGCCTGCCTGATAGACCTTTCCAAGGGGAGAAATGTTTTCCATAAGCTTACGACTGCCCCCATAGGCGCCCACAGGCATTCCGCCGCCTATTATCTTCCCATAGGCATAAATATCGGGCAAAACACCGTAATATTCCGCCGCCCCGCCGGAGGACAGGCGAAAGCCCGTTATAACCTCGTCAAAGATAAGCAAGGCACCGTTTTTCGTGCATAAATCCCGCAGACCCTGCAAAAAGCCATCCTTCGGAAGAACAAGTCCCATATTTGCCGCCGCAGGCTCCACGATAACGGCGGCAATCTGCCCCGAAAATTCGTCAAAGAGGGAGGAAACCGAAGAAAGGTCGTTATAAGCAGCTAAAAGGGTATCCTTTGCGGCACCGGCAGTTACACCGGCACTATCAGGAGCGCCGTTTGTTAAAAGGCCCGAGCCCGCTTTTACAAGCATACTGTCACAGTGGCCATGGTAGCAGCCTATAAATTTTATTACCTTTTCCCTGCCCGTAGCGCCCCGAGCCAGCCGCAAAGCGCTCATAACGGCCTCGGTTCCGCTGTTTACCATGCGCAGCATTTCAAGGCTTGGAACAAGGCTGCACATGGTTTCCGCCATCTGAACCTCACGCTCTGTGGCGGCACCAAAGCTTAAACCCTCACGACAGGCCCTTTCCACTTCCTCACGTACAAGCTCGTTTCCATGACCTAAAAGCATAGGCCCCCAAGAACAGATGTAATCAAGATATTGGTTGCCGTCGGCATCTGTAAGGTAAGCGCCCTTGCCCGAGCGGATAAATCGCGGCTGTCCGGAAACGGCGTTAAAAGCACGAACGGGGCTGTTTACTCCGCCGGGTAAAACCTTTTTTGCCCTTTCAAAAAGGGTCTCGGATGTTGTTGTTTTCATTATTTGCTCCTTTTCTAGCCTATGTCCCCCCGCCTTATGGCTTCGGAAATCTCCTTTGCGAAATAGCTTATAAGAATGTCCGCCCCCGAGCGGAAGATGGAAACGGCGCTTTCGCAGATAAGCCTATATTCATCTAAAAATCCTGAGGCTGCCGCCGCTTTTATCATGGAATATTCGCCGCTGACAGAATAGGCGGCAAGGGGCAGATTTGTGTTTTCCCGAACTGACAGAATAACGTCCAGATAGGAAAGAGCGGGCTTTACCATAAGGATATCCGCCCCCTCGGCCTCGTCGGCTCCTGCTTCTTTCAGGGCTTCTCTAACATTGTGAAAGTCCATTTGATAGCCCCGCCTGTCTCCAAAGGCGGGGGCAGAGTCTGCCGCCTGCCTGAAAGGCCCGTAGAAAGCGGAAGCGTATTTCACAGCGTAGGACATTATGGGCATATCATTAAAGCCTTCCCCATCTAAGGCCTGTCTTATTGCCAAAACCCTGCCGTCCATCATGTCTGAAGGGGCTAACATATCAGCCCCTGCCCTTGCGTGGGACAGGGCAATAAGGCTTAGGTAAGACAGGGTTTCGTCGTTATTAACAGTATCCCCATGCAAAATTCCACAGTGACCGTGGTCTGTGTATTCGCACATACAAATATCCGTTATAAGATAAATTTCTTTGCCATAGCTTTCCCGAAGGCGGCGCAAAGCCTTTTGTACCACACCGTTTTCACCATAGGCATCAGAGCCAAAGGCATCTTTTTTTTCAGGCAGACCGAAGAGCAAAAACTTTTTAACCCCCGCTTCAAGGCCCTCGTCTATGGCCTGCCCAAGCCTGTCTGCTGAAAACTGAAACTGCTCTGGCATGGCATCGATAGGTGTTTTTATGTTTTCGCCCTCTTTTACAAAAAGGGGCAAGATGAGACTGTCAGAGGAAAGCCTTGTTTCTCTTGCAAGGGAGCGGATAGCCGCGTCCTGCCTTAGTCTCCTAGCTCTTTTTATCACAGCTTCACCTCCTGCAAATAATCTGCCATGGACTCCAGCGTGGCTTTTTCCGCAATATGTACTTCCATGCCAAGAGCTTTTGCCGCCTTTGCCGTTTGCTCTCCTATGCAAAGGGCACGTATTGCCGCAAAGTCCTTAAAACCGTCTAAACTACAAGCTAGGGCAAAGCTTTCCACACAGCTTGCGCTGGTGAAGGTCAGCCAGTCATAGTCAGTTGGATTTGTTTCCCCCATGGGCAAAGAAAGGGTTTCATAAATTGCTATATCTGAAACTTCAACTCCTGCCGCCTTTAAAACCTGCGGTAGCTCCACAGAGGCTTTTTTTGCCCGCAGCAGCAAAACCTTATCGCCTTTTTTGGCAAGCTCTGTTTCAAGCATAGCCTCTGCCAAAGCCTTGCCATTATATGTTTCCGGCACTAAATCAGGCAAGATTCCATAGCTTTTCATAACTGCCGCTGTTTCGGTGCCAACGGCTGCAAGCTTGACTTTGCCGAAATATCGGGCGTCCAATCCCTTGGCGAAAAGAACCGAGAAAAATATCTCAACCCCTGCACGAGAGGTGAAAACTGCGGCCTTTACCCCCTCAAGGCTGGGAAGCTCAAAGCCCAAGGCCTGCCTTTTTATGGCAGGCAAGTTTTTAACCTTTGCCCCCAATTCCTTAAGGCGGGCGTCCAATCGCCCTCTCGTTCCCGAAGGGGAGGTGGTGAGTATTTTCTTGCCATGTAAGGGCAGGGCAGAAAACCAGTCAAAGTCCTTGGACAGTGAGCAGACCCTACCAACGATTATAAGGGCGGGTGAGATTACCCCTTCCTGCTCAATCGTTTTTTCTATGTTTGAGACAGTACCGATAAACTTTCGCTGTTCGGGGCGTGTGCCGTTTTCAATCACTGCACAGTCAGTTTCCTCTGGCAGTCCTGCCTCTATAAGCCCCTTCATAATTTCCCCACAGGTGGAAAGGGACATAAGAAAAACCAAGGTGCCATTAAGGGCAACAAGAGACTTATAGTCAATTTCCAGTGCTCCGTTTTCCTTCCTGTGACCGGTTATAAAATGAACGCTGGAGCAAAAATCCCTGTGGGTAAGGGGTATGCCTGCATAGGCCGCCGCCGCAACGGGAGAGGGCAGCCCCGGAACCACCTGAAAGGGAATATTATGCTCACGCAAAAGCTCCAGCTCCTCGCCCCCTCGACCGAAAAGGAAGCTGTCTCCACCTTTTAAGCGGACAACCTTTTTGCCCTCAAGGGCCTTTTCCAAAATAATTTCGTTTATGCGGCCTTGGGGCACAGGGTGGTGTCCTGCCTGCTTGCCAACATTTATGGATTCGGCATTGGGAGGAATCATTTCAATAATATCTTCCCCCACCAGTCGGTCATAAATCACAACCTCGGCTTGTGAGAGTATCTTTTCTCCCTTGATGGTTAAAAGAAGCTCATCTCCCGAACCTGCCCCCACAAGATATACGGAAGCGCTCATACAACACACCCGCCTTCCTTCATGCGCTGAGCAAGGCTTTCCCCAAGCTCGGCGGCCTTTTCTTTTTCACCTTCTATGTGGTCATAAAAGAGCTTCGTTTCGTCCGGAGAAACATAAAGCCCACGAAGCTTTATGAGACTATTTTCAATCACAGCGTGAGCGGCAACAGGGGATGAGCAACCCCCGTCAAGGCTGCTTACAAAGGCTCTTTCTGCCATGCTTATATAAAAAGTATCCTCGTCATGAAGACCTTCTAAAAGGCTTTTGTCAAAATCCCTTCGGGCCTGAAGGGCAAGAGCCCCCTGACAGGCGGAGGGCAAAATTTCCTCCACCGAAAAATACCTGCTGATGCGGTTTTCAAGCCCCAGCCGCTTTAAACCTGCCGCCGCCAAAACCAGAGCGCCAAACTCACCGCTGTCAAGCTTTTGCAGTCTTGTTATAACATTTCCACGAACCGGCAGGGTTTCTATCTCCGGATAAAGCCTTTTAAGCTGAAGGCTTCTTCTCTTGCTGGAGGTGCCGACAGGCTTAGTTTTGTCCCAGTCCTTTTGCCCCTTTGGAAGCACCAAAACATCTCTCTCGTCCTGCCTTTTTGTAACGCCCACAACAGGGATTTCCCCCATTGTTTCCATGGGCATATCCTTAAAGCTGTGCACCAAAAGGTCGGCATCCCCACGAAGAAGGGCACTTTCCAGCTCCTTTACGAAAAGACCCTTGCCCCCAATTTTGTCCAGTGTGACATTAAGTATCATGTCTCCTGTGGTTTTATAGGTTTTTATTTCAAAGGATATTTCAGGGTGCAAGGCCGAAAGGGCAAGGCGCACCTGCTCTGCCTGAATTAAGGCAAGCTTTGACTGGCGGCTTGCTATTACCATATGATTCAATCCAGCACCTCCCTTACTTTTTTTGCTGCCTGCGAGGCTGCCCTGTGGGCAACTCCGTCGCCGCAAAGCCCTGCCGTAACCTCGTCTCCCATGGCAATTGCGGGGAAATAAAAGGAACATTCCTCACGCTTGTCGGCAATGCTTGCATAAATGCCCCTGTGCTTTGCCAAGACGGAAATCCTGTGGTTTACCTCCCTGTCGTCAGTGGCCGCCAAAACCATAAAGACACCCTCAAGGTCACTGTCTTGGAAGGCTCTTTTTTCACAGCTTAGCCGCCCGTCTTCTTCAAGGTTTAATATCTCCTGCCTTATTTCCGGTGCGATTACATATATATCAAAGGAAAACTGCGCCAAAGAATTTACCCTTCTGGCGGCTATTTTCCCGCCGCCTACCACAAGGGCCTTTTTCCCCACAGAGTTTATAAAAAGGGGAAAGTGAGTTTTTACATTAGGGGGGAAGGGGCAGTCAGCGGCCTGCTTCCATTTGACAAATTCCTCATAGCCCTGCTGAAGAAAAGGCTCGATTTCTGCAAGAAGCTTTTCCCTTTGGGCAAAGCGCTCTGTGCTATCGGCAACCTCATCAATGTCAAGAAGAGTTAAACCTGCAATTTCGCCCACTTGTGGTTCAATGTCTCGGGGCAGGGCAAGGTCAATAAAAAGGCTTGGTACTTTTGGGCATTTTAAAAGTTGCTCTTTGGAAACGGTAAAATGGGGGCTGGTGGTTGCACTTATAACAGCGTCAAAGCCCCCCATAACCTCATAGCGCTTGTCATAGTCCACAATTTCGACGCCCTTTGGTATGCTCACAGGACTGTGGCGGTATTGCCGCCTTGTCATGCTAACCTTGTAACCGCAGCTTAAAAGCTCGGCGGCAGTTTGCCTTCCCACCTCGCCGTTTCCTATGACGAGAACGCTTTTGCCAATGTCCCGACTGTCCAAAACACGGCGGGCGGCCTCGGCCACAGATTTTCCCGATTGCTGAAAACGCACTTGAGTCCTTACCCTTTTGGCGGCGGCTATGGCGCTGCGGAAAAACACCTCCAGCAGATTATCCGAGGCGGCATTTTCCCGAGAAAAGGCTATGGCGGCTTTAACCTGAGTTAAAATCTGCTCCTCACCAAAAATTCGTGACTGGGCACCGCAGGAAAGGCTGCCCAAATGCAGGAAAGCCTGCTTTCCCGAAAGGCGGCGGTACTGACCATCTTCTGTGTCCTCAAGAAAAAGCTTGAAGGGGTCAAGGTCAGCTCCGTCTTTTAAAGATAAATATATCTCTGTCCTGTTGCAGGTGGACAAAATCGCAAGACCCAGTATATCCTCGTTTTCCTTGGCCTTTTGAAATATCTCCCGTTGGCGAAGGGGGGGAAGGGCAAAGCATTCCCTTTTTGAAACATCGGCAAGACTGTGGTCTATGCCTGACATTTGAATATTCACAGTATCATCCATTCTTACAGCTTCTCCGTTTAAAATCCCTGAGGGGGAAAAAACCTCCCCGTCACTTTCTTTCTGACTGAGGGATTTCTCATATAACACGACCTGCGGCCTCATATAAAAGTGCGTTGCAGATGGCTGCTGCCACATTGCTGCCGCCCTTGCGCCCTCTTGCTATTATGCAGGGGATTTTTGTTTCCATTATAAGCTCCTTACTTTCCACAACGTTTACAAAGCCCACAGGAACGCCGATTATAAGCTTTGGAGCAAGTTTCCCCTCCAAAATCAGCTCATAAAGCCTAATTAGGGCAGTTGGTGCGTTGCCAACGGCAAAAATAAGGTTGCCTTCAAGATTTGCGGCATGGTCAACGGCGGCGGCGGCTCTTGTGGTTTTGTTTTCCTTGGCGGCTAAAGCTATGTTAGGGTCTGCCATGAAGCACTCGACCTTGCAGGAAAGACTCTCCAAAGCTTTTTTGTTTATGCCTGACCTTGCCATGTTTGTGTCTGTTATAATGCTTGCTCCCTGCTTTAAGGTTTCTATGGCAAGCTCTGCAACATTTTCGGAAAAGTAAAGCGAATCTGCATATTCAAAGTCTGCCGTTGTGTGTATAACCCTTTTTATGATAGGCTCCAAAATCGGAGGAAAGACACGCTCTCCCAGCTCCTTTGTTATAATTTCAAAGCTTTTCTTTTCAATTTCCTCCGGCAGCATTTTGCAAAGCTTATGTTCCAAGGCTTTTTCTCCCCTTTTCACTTAAATTTAATATTCAATGCCTTCTCTTGCCTTTATCCCCTTTTCATAAGGATGCTTTTGGCAGAGCATTTCTGTTATATAATCGGCCGCCTCCAGCATAAAATCCAAGGGTTCCCGACCTGTCAGGATTATTTCAAGCTTTTTAGGCTTGGTTTTTAAAAAATCCTCCACAACTGCACTGTCTAAAAAGCCCTTTTTAACAGCGGCGCAAATTTCGTCCAACAACAAAACTTGGGCGCCGTTTAAGGCTATTTGCCTTGCCTTTTCAAAAAGCTCGGCACAGTCATTAGTTGCCTTTTCCCTGTCTTTTTCCGTCATGGCAAAGGAAAACACAGTCTTACTTGCCGTTTCCACTTCTACATTGGGAAGGGCTTTTAAAACCTTAAGCTCCGAGGAGCTGCCGTCTTTTAAAAACTGGATTACTGCAACCTTTTTGCCGCTGCCCAAGGCCCGTAGACACAGACCCATGGCGGCAGTGGTTTTTCCCTTGCCCTTTCCGTGGTAAAGGTGGATTAGCCCCTCATTCACGAAATACCCTCCTCTAAAATGCGGTAGATAAGCTCCATGGATAAGTTTTGCCGAAGGGCATCTGCCAGCCTGTCATACTCATGGTTTTTGTGCTCCTCAAAAGAGAGGGGAGCGACATCTTCCGCAGACATACCCTTGTTTTCATAGAGCAGACGGATAAGCTTAAAGGCAAGGCTGCCCCCGTCAAAAAGCCCATGGACATAGCTGCCGAAAACCCTGCCGGAAACGCTGCCCTCATGGGAGGTTTCCCCCCCTGTAAGGGCGGAAAAGGAAGGGTTTTGTGACTTTGTTTTCCCCATGTGTATCTCATAGCCGGAAAAATCCGCTCCCGAAAGGGGAGAGAAAAAGCCTTGTATCGGCTCAACCACAGCATCCACCCTTGTGCGAGTTTTTTCTGAACTGAAAACCGTTTCCGCATCTAATAGCCCCATGCCCCGAAGATTGCCCCCCTGTTCTATGCCCTGAGGGTCTGAAAGGCTTTTTCCAAGCATCTGGTAGCCGCCGCAAATGCCGATTATCGGAACTTTTTCCGCATAAAGCTTTAAAACAGCGGCTTCAAGACCGCTTTGCCGCAGCCATAAAAGGTCACCCATGGTGTTTTTCGTGCCGGGGAGAATAAGAAGGTCAGGTACTTTAAGCTCCTCTGGCTCTTTAACATAGCGCAGGGACACCCCATCATAGCGCTCTAAGGCGTTAAAATCCGTGAAGTTTGATATGTGGGGCAGGCGAATAACCGCAATATCCAAAAGGGCCTTTGTGCCGGCGGCATCGAGTCTTGGGGCAAGGCTATCCTCGTCGTCAATGTCAAGGTTAAGGTAGGGCAGCACCCCTGCCGAGGGGACTGAAAGCATATCTTCCAGCATCTTCACTCCCGACATAAGCAGACCCTTATCCCCACGAAACTTATTTATGATAAATGCCTTCACATAGTCCCTCTCAGAAGGCTCTAAAAGCTGAACTGTGCCGAAGAGACTTGCAAAAACACCGCCTCTGTCAATGTCACCCACCAAAAGCACAGGAGAGCGGGCCATTTGCGCCATGCCCATGTTGACTATGTCCTCTGATTTAAGGTTAATTTCCGCAGGACTGCCGGCCCCTTCTATAACGATGATGTAGTTTTCTTTAGAAAGGGCTTCATAGGACTTCATAATCTGGGGGACAAGGGTTCTTTTGTAGGCAAAATACTCAGCGGCGCTCATATTGCCCACGACCTCGCCGTTTACTATAACCTGACTTCCCGTATCGCTCATGGGCTTTAGCAAAATGGGATTCATAAGAACCGAAGGCTCTATACCTGCCGCTTCCGCCTGCATGACCTGCGCTCTGCCCATTTCAAAACCGTCTTTTGTGATAAAGCTGTTTAAGGCCATATTCTGACTTTTAAAAGGTGCCACCCGATAGCCGTCCTGCTTGAAAACACGGCATAGCCCTGCCGTTATAAGGCTTTTGCCCGCACTGGACATTGTTCCCTGAACCATAATTGCCTTTGCCATCTTATCTTCCTTTCAAAGCGTTTTCTATGGCGGAAAGAAGCTTTTCGTTTTCCTCCCGCCGGCGAATTGCCGTTCTGTAATACCCCTCACAGAGTCCCTTGTAGTTTGAGCAGTCTCGTATTAATATGCCTTTTTCCCGAAGCTTAAGGTGGAGCTTTTCATCAGGTGAGCGGAAAAACAAATAGTTTGCCGCCCCTCCGTAAACCTTAAGCCCCGCATCCGAAAGCCCCTTGGAAAGATAGGCCTTTTCCTTTTTTAAAAGCTCTTTCAGCCTAATTTCGTATTCTTTTTCCTTAAGGGCGGCTATGCCCCCTGCCTGAGCAAGACTTGAAACCGCCCAAG
>JAAYFX010000028.1 GCA_012728025.1 Clostridiales bacterium | reverse complement strand
GATGCCGGAGTTTGCTTTACCCGCCACGCCACAAGCAAGCTTAAAGACGAGCGCTCCCTTGAGGCCATAGGAACCATGGGCTTTCGAGGGGAGGCTCTTGCCGCCATTGCCGCCGTTTCAAGGGCAGAGCTTATAACAAGGCGCCGAGGTTCAAAAGAGGGTGTGCGCCTTACCCTTGAGGGGGGAGAAATCTTGGAGATGGTTCCTTGGGGCTGCCCCGAGGGCACAACGATTATTATACGGGACCTTTTTTATAACACCCCCGCAAGGCTTAAATTCATGAAAAGCGACAGGGCAGAAGGCTCAAGCTGCCTTTCCCTTGCCCTGCGCTGCGCTCTTGGCAGACCGGAGGTTTCCGTTAGACTTATTAAAGACGGCAAGGAAGAATTTTTCTCCCCCGGAGACGGCAGGCAGGACTCTGCCGTATACAGCCTTTTAGGCAGAGACAGCGCAAAGCAGCTTTTAAAATGCGCATCCAAGGACGAGGGCATAAGTGTAACAGGCTTTACAGGCTCTCCAAGATACGGCAGCGGAAACCGCTCGAAACAATTTTTCTTTTGCAACGGCCGCTCTATAAAGTCCCAGCTTTTACAGGCCGCCGTTGAGCAGGCATACAAAAACACCCTGCTCACAGGGCGCTTTCCCGCCTGCGTTATCTATCTTGAAATAAGCCCCGCCTCGGTGGACGTAAACGTGCATCCAACAAAGCTTGAGGTAAAGTTTCGTGAGGAGCGGCGAGTTTTTGACATGGTTTACAATGCCGTTTTGTCCGCCTTGTTTCATGCTGAAAAAACGGCGGAGCCTTTTATTTCATCGGGGACAAAGGCTGTGCTTTCCCCGAAAAAGGACTTTTTCCAAGCCATGCCGGCGGCAGAGTTTCGCAAGAAAACCGGTGAACCTGCAAAAACTTCCGACCTTTCTTCACCTGAAAGAAAGCCTTCTGCCCCAACTTTGCCCCAAAACGACAGGGGAACGGTTTTGCTTTACGGCAGAGGTTCAGCTGAAAAAGACGGAGGGACAAGGCTTTATGACAGTAGGTCTTCATACAATGCCGTTTATGAGGCTCCCAATGAACTTGCGGGGAACCCCCCCTCGGCACAGCTTGAAATTGTGCAAGGGGAGTCTGCCTGTGAAAGGGAGGGTATAATTGTTTCCGAAAAGCAGGAGGAAGACCCGCTTTTTTCGGAGGCGACAGCGGATTTTCGCCTTGTGGGCGAGGCTATGAAAACCTATATTATAGTGGAAAAGGGCGAGGAGCTTATTTTTATCGATAAACACGCTGCCCACGAGCGGATGATTTTTGACCGCTTGAAAAATCAGGGCCATGAAGTGATGTCCCAGACGCTTATGCTGCCTGTTCCTTTAAAGCTGACAGCCGCCGAGGCGGAGCTTTTGGAGAAAAACATGGAGCTTATGAGAAGACTTGGCTTTGAAATTGAGCCATTTGGTGAAAACAGCATGATATTAAGAGCTGTTCCCGCAGATGTTGATGCCGCCGACGCCGCCCCCATGGTGGAGGAAATATGCGAAAAGCTGGATAAGTGCGCTGTTTCCGAAACAGAATATATAGACGAAATACTACACACTGTGGCCTGCAAGGCGGCTATAAAGGCAGGCTGGAAAACAAGCGATGGGGAGTTTTCCGACATTGCGGAAAAGGTCTTGGCAGGGGAAGTTAGATATTGCCCCCATGGCAGACCGGTCTGGACAAGCCTTACAAAGCGTCAGCTAGACAAGGAGTTTTCCAGAATAATATGATGGGTGCAAGACCCTTAAAATCAAAGGGGACAGGAGGGTGAAAGCTCTGGAGAAAAACAAGGTTTTAGTCATAACAGGCCCAACGGCCACAGGGAAAACAGCCCTTGGGGCAGAGCTTGCCATCACCCTTGGCGGCGAGGTTGTGTCAGCCGATTCCATGCAGATATATAAGGGCATGGACATTGGCACAGCGAAGGTAAAAGCTGAGGAAACTTTGGGAATCCCCCACCACATGATAGACATTATTGACCCCACAGAAAACTTTTCTGTTGCTCATTATGTAAAAATGGCAGACGAATGTGTGAAAGAAATACTTTCAAGGGGGAAGGTGCCCATAATAGTCGGCGGCACAGGGCTTTATATTGACTGCCTATTAAGAGGCATGGATTTTGCCGAGGAAGCCTCTGACCCCGCACTTCGGGAAAGCCTTGAAAATGAGTATGATGAAAAGGGCGGAGAGTTTATGCTGGAAAAGCTATCTGGCTTTGACCCTTTAAGGGCAGAAAAGCTTCATCCGGCGGATAAAAAGCGGGTTTTGCGAGCCATGGAGGTTTTTTACCTGACGGGAAAAACCATAAGTGAGCACGACAGGGAAAGCGCCCTTGCCCCTCCCAGATACGAATCCTTGAAAATCGCCCTGTCATATAAAGACAGGCAAAAGCTTTATATGCGCATTGATGAGAGAGCGGAGATTATGGTAAAGCAGGGACTTTTAGATGAGGTTTCCGCCCTTTTGGAAAGGGGCATCCCCCAAAACAGTACGGCAATGCAGGGCATTGGCTATAAGGAAATGGCCTTGCATATCAATGGGGAAATAAGCCTTGAAGAAGCCTTGGAGTCTATAAAAAGAGAAAGCCGCCGCTATGCGAAACGTCAGCTTACATGGCTGCGGCGGGACGGTTCTGTTAGGTGGATATTCCGTGATGAAGAAACGGATTTTGCTTATGCACGACAGCTTTCGACAGGCTTTTTTGGCTAATGGAAGTAGAATAAAACCCTGAACCCTCCGTTTTTTTGGTATATTAGGCGGATTTGTTCATTATTACTATTTTATGGGGCGCCGGATTGTGGTAGAATTATAAATCCGGAAAGACCCCGAAAGGGAGTTTTATTCTATGCAAAAGACACAGAACATTCAGGACACTATGCTAAATCAAATTAGGCGAGACAGACAAACTGTAACATTTTTCCTGATGAACGGCTTCCAGTTAAAGGGCATAGTCCGCAGCTTCGACAACTTTGTTGTAATTTTGGACACGGACGGCAAGCAGCAAATGATTTATAAACACGCAATTTCAACGATAATTCCCACGAATACCGTAGACCTGCGGGACCCAAGGCAGGCAGAGACTACATAAAGGCTGTTTTTAAAGCCTGCATGGGCATCAGGCAGGGGCTTTTTACAGGGAGGAAAACACAGGATGAAACGGACAGATTTTTTAACAAGGGCTGTGTCCCTTCTGCTTTTCGGCGCTCTGACCCTTTATCTGGGCATATATCTGTTTCGCTCCATCACAAATGATGTTAGATATGCTCCTGCGGTCCACATTTCTCTTACGGAAAGCTCCGAGGCATCAGGCATTATTATAAGGGACGAAACCTTGGTGGAAAGCTCTGACAGGTTTCTCAGCGTCTCGGCAAAAGACGGCAGCCTTCTTGCCGTAGGGGATGTTATCGCCGTTGCCTACGCAAACGAAACAGCCCTCGAGCGGGCATCCGGCATACGGGAGCTTGAACTTAAAAAGCAATACATAAACTCGGTTTTAACGGAACACGAGGACTCTGCCAGCCTTACGGAGAAAGACGAGGCCATAAAAAACGCTGTTTTGTCCCTTTCCTCTGCCGCTGCCAGAAAAGAGACGGATAGGCTCTCCACCGCTGTTTTGCAGCTTTCCTCCCTTGTGATGCAAGACCCTGACACAATGGCGACTCAGGTTGACTTAAACCTTATTACTCAGGAGCTTAACAGCCTTTACCAAACAGCGGCAAGCGACACTCTTGCCATAAGGGCTAAGAAAAGCGGACTTTTTTCCTCGGCGGCAGATGGCTATGAGCACATAAGCCCCCATAACCTTACGGGACTCAGCAGCAGCGGGCTACGCTCTTTGCTGGGGCAGGCTCGTGAGGTTTCCGAAAACGTTCGGGGAAAGCTTTGCTCTGCCAACGAATGGTTTTTTGCGGCCATAGTTTCGGAGAAGATTGTTGCCCAAGGGCAGGAGGATGAGGGCCTTGCAGTGGGAAAGGCTGCCAGCTTAGATTTCGGGCGCTATTACGGAAAGCCCCTTTCCGCCACTGTTGTGAGCATAAGCCCTTCGGAACAGGGGGAGTGTGCTGTGGTTTTTCGCTGCACTCGGGCGGCTTTGGAGATGCTGAACGTACGTCGGGTATCGGCAGAGATAATTTTTGACACACATGAGGGCATTCGTGTTCCGAAAAAGGCAGTATATGCCGATGAAGACGGCAGTTTTGTATACACCTTGACGGGCCTTCAGGCGGAGAAAAAATATATAGAAATAGTTTGGGAAACAGAGGATTATTACCTTGCGGGATTTTCTCTGGATGCCTCGGGCTTGCGTGTGGGAAACGAAATAATACTCACCTCAAAGCCGGTTTATGACGGAAAAGTGATGGATTAGAGGTTCCCGAAAAGATAAAAAGAAAGGTGTTTGCCTTGGAAGTTTCAGAAAACTTAAAGTCGGTTATGAGCAGGATAAGTGAAGCGGCGATAAAATCGGGCAGGCAGCCTTGTGACATTCACCTTGTTGCCGCCACAAAAACCATCAGTGGAGAGAAAATCTCCGAAGCCATAGGAGCAGGGCTTAAAATCTGCGGGGAAAACCGAGTTCAGGAGCTTTGTGAAAAGTATGAGCAGGGAGCATATGAGGGAGCCGAGCTACACTTTATCGGCAGACTTCAAAGAAACAAGGTTCGGCTTCTTGCCGGCAAATGCTCCCTGATTCAGTCGGTGGACAGTCTTGAGCTTTTAAAGGAAATTAACAAAAGAGCTAAGGCTCTCGGCCTTGTTCAAGATGTTTTGCTTCAGGTAAATATAGCAGGGGAGCAGTCAAAGGCAGGTTTTGAGCCTTCGCAATTGGATGAGGTGCTGGGAGAAATTGGTGGCTTTCCTTTCGTATTTGTTCGTGGTATTATGGCAATACCGCCAATATCATATAATAAAGGTGAAAATCGCCCCTATTTCGCAGGGATGAACCAGCTTTTTGTTGACATTCGGTCAAAAAAATACGATAATGTCTCTATGGATTTTTTATCTATGGGCATGAGCGGAGATTTTGAGGATGCCATAGCTGAGGGCTCGAATATGGTTCGGGTCGGCTCGGCGATTTTTGGTGTCCGTCCATTACAGCCATGACTCGGCTATAAGCTTTAACTTATAAAATCGGCTCCGCTCTTATTTTCAGGAGGAAAAACAATGGGTCTTTTTGATGAGCTTAAAAAGCTCACCCGTCCATATAGTGGTGATGAATACGACGATTTTGGGGATGAAATTCCCGAAACTCCCACGGAAACCCGTCAGCCGGCAGCGGAAGCACAGAGAAGATATTCTTCTGCTACGGACAGGAGAAACCCCTTTGCGCCGGAATATGAAAGCCGAAGCTCCCAGCCTTCTCCAAGGCGGGACAAGCTTGTATCTATAAACACACAGTCGGCTCCCCCTCAGGTGGTTTTGTTCAAGCCAGAGCGCTTTGAAACTGCGGCGGAAATAGCCGACCATTTGCGCAGCCAGCACACTGTTGTCATGAACCTTGAGCAGACCAACAAAGACACAGGCAGGCGGCTTATAGATTTTCTTTCAGGTGTTGCCTATGCCTTAGACGGCAAGATTAAAAGAGTTGCGGCAAACACCTTCATCCTTACTCCGCATAATGTCGACATCATGGGCGACCTTATAGATGAGCTTGGCGGGGGAGATTTCAGCAGCGGACTTTATATGTAGATATTCGGCGCTTCCCCTCAAATTACGGCTGCCTTTTATTCTGTCGGATTTGCTTTAGGCGGAATATGAGCATCCAGAAAAAAGAAAGGGCTAAGGGATATGCTTACACCTCAAAATTTCAGGGAAAAAACCTTTGAAAGAGCGGTTTTCGGCGGCTATGACATGGGCGCTGTGGACGACTTTTTGGAAGAAGCCGCAAACGACTATGCGGCTATCGCAAAGGAGAACATGGTTCTCAAAAGCAAGATGAAAGTTCTTGTGGACAAAATCGAGGAATATCGTGCCACGGAGGACTCAATGCGTCTTACCCTGCTTTCAGCTCAAAAGCTGAGTATGCAGATTGAGCAGGAGTCCAGAGATAAGGCGGAAGCCCTGCTCACCGACTCCAAAAACGAGGCAGAGCGGATAGTCCGAGAGGCTTATACCCAAAGGGCGACGGAAGAAGCAAAGCTTCTGGAAGCAAAAAGGGAGAGTACACAATACATAGAAAATATGCGCCTTATCTGCTCAAAACAGCTTGATTTTCTTGACGGACTTGAGAGCATGAAGCTTGAGGAACTCACAGCCGCTTCCGGCAATTCCCAGAGTTATTCCAGTGTTGACGAAACCGTCCGCAGCATAGAAAATTCCGTAGGGCGCATATCGGACAACGATGATGAAACTCGGAATATAAGCCGTGTGGTTTCAGACTCTACCGACACACCTGCTTTAAGCGCAGATGAGCCAACACGTCTTTTCTCAACCACCCAGAACTCTGCTGCCAACGGACAGTTTAGTATTGAAAATTTACGCTTCGGAAAATAGGCGATTTTAATAAAATACTTTCGGGGCGGGGCATAATAAGCTGCAAGACTTGCCACGCCCCTTGTGTATTAGAGCGTGTTGACACAAGCGCTCAGCGTCCATCTTTTGGCGCATTTTGCATCATGCCGCGTTAAATTTTCTTGAAATACGGAAGTATGT
>JAAYFX010000003.1 GCA_012728025.1 Clostridiales bacterium | reverse complement strand
GAATAACACCACATAATGGAAGGTGCAAAATTGCCTTTTAGCCCTTATAGCCAAAGTTTTTAAGCAGACCGTCTCTGTCCCGCCATGAATCCTTAACCTTAACCCAAGTTTGGAGGTAAACCTTTGTTCCCATAAATTTTTCTATGTCCGCCCTTGCCATTGTTCCGATTTTTTTAAGCATTTCACCGTTTTTACCGATTATTATGCCCTTATGTCCGGCCTTTTCGCAATAAATCGTAACCTCAAGGTCTATAATTTCCGTATCAACCCGCTCTGAAAACTTTGTTACCTCCACAGCCGTTCCATGGGGAATTTCCTCGTCCAGACAGTACAGCAGCTTTTCCCGCACTATCTCGGCGCAGACCTGCTTATCCGGCTGGTCTGTAACCATATCCTCGGGGAAAAGCCAAGGCCCCGACAGGGAGAATTTTAAAAATTCCTCCATAAGCTCCTCTAGGCCCTCGCCGGTTTTTGCGCTGACAGGGACAATGGCCGCAAATTCATGTAAGGCGGAATATGCTAAAATAACAGCCAAAAGCTCTTCTTTTGCCACAGTATCTATTTTGTTTATTACTAAAATTGCCGGCACCTTATTTTGCTTTATCCTGTCTATAAGCTGGGTTTCCTGAACGCCTGCGGAAGGTATGGGTTCCACCACCAAAGCCACAGCCTCAACATCCGCAACAGACTGGCGAACAATCTTCACCATGTATTCCCCAAGCTTTGTTCTTGCCTTGTGAAAACCGGGGGTATCCACCAAAACAAGCTGGGTATCTCCCTTATTTATAACTGCGCAAATGCGGTTTCGGGTGGTCTGGGGCTTGTTTGAAACAATGGCAACCTTTTCCCCCAAAAGCTTATTTGTCAGGGTGGATTTTCCCACATTGGGTCTGCCTGCAATTGTTATCATGGCAGAGCGTGTTTTTTCTGTTTTTTTCATTTTTTCTTTCTCCTTCCTCTCAAAGCAAAAATGCCGAGAGGTATAAGTGTCAGTAGTATAAGTGCAGACCAAAGGGGTTTTTCTTTTAAAAATTTAAGCGCCGCAGAAAGCTTGTCCTCTTTGAAAAAAATCATTATACCCACAGCGGCGGAAAACACAGCAGCTATTAAAACAGACCCTGCCGCAGCGTCCTTTGCAAAGCCCACCGTTTTTGATTTTTCGGGACAAAAGGCATCACAGAGCTTTTCAAGTCCAGTATTAATACATTCAAGCCCCATGACAAGGGCCATACATAAAAGCACAATAGCCCATTGCAAATCGCTTATCCCTGTGACAAATCCCGCAAGTATTACATAAAAACAAAAGCATAGATGTATACGCATATTGTGCTCATTTTTAATGACGGCGACAATTCCCCTGAAGGCATAGTAAAAGCTTTTCACTTTTCTTCTCCCTTTCCGAGACTTGCCATAATAAGCTTTTCACGAGAGCGCATATGTTGCTTTTCCTCCCCTTCGTCCATATGGTCATAGCCTAAAAGGTGCAAAACCGAATGGACTGTAAGGTATGAAATTTCCCTTTTTGTCCCATGGCCAAAGCGCTTTCCCTGCTCGGCTGCCCGCTGCAAATTAATTGCAATGTCCCCTAAAACTATGCGCCCTGTTTTCATATCCTTCTCACAGCTTTCACCGTCAAAAAAGTCGGGGGACAGCTCGTTTGCCGGAAAGGACAAAACATCCGTTTCCCTATCTGTGTCACGAAACTTACGGTTTAGCTCTCTTATGCCCATGCCGTCTGTCAGCAAAACGCTTATGCTGCAAGGGATAAAAATCCCCTCAGCGGAAAGGGCAGCCTTTACCGACCGCCGTATAAGTACGGCGATAAAAAGCGTTTTAAAACCGGTTTTTTCGCCGGTAATGTATATCTTATGTTTCATTTTGCTTCCTTTTAAAGGTTTTCTGAGGCTGATTTCTGCCCGTATCCATAGGCGCTTTGGCAGGTGCCTGCCTTTTTTCGTGTTTTTCATAGGCTTCGATTATCTTCTGCACCAAAACATGGCGGACAACGTCTGCCCCCGTAAGGCGGCAAATGCCAATATCGTCAATGCCGTTAAGGACTCGTATCGCCTGCTTTAAGCCGCTTTGCTTGTCTCCGGGAAGGTCAATTTGGGTTATATCACCTGTTATAACCGCCTTGGAGCCAAAGCCTATGCGGGTTAAAAACATTTTCATCTGTTCTCGGGAGGTGTTTTGCGCCTCGTCTAAAATAATAAAGCTATCGTCCAAGGTTCTGCCCCGCATATAGGCAAGTGGCGCCACCTCAATATTGCCCCTCTCTAAATACTTGTTATAAGTTTCCGCTCCCAGCATATCAAAAAGAGCGTCGTACAAGGGCCTAAGATAGGGGTCTACCTTGCTTTGCAAGTCTCCGGGGAGAAAGCCCAGCCTCTCCCCCGCCTCAACGGCAGGACGGGTGAGGATTATGCGGTTTACCTCTTTGTTTCGAAAAGAGGAAACGGCGGCGGCAACGGCAAGATAAGTTTTACCCGTACCGGCAGGCCCCACGCCAAGGGTTATGGTGTTTTTTGCTATGGCTTCAACATATTCCCTTTGTCCCACTGTTTTGGCTTTTATAGGTTTACCCTTCGCCGTTATGCAAACAACATCGCCGGCGATTTTGTCAATTTTGCTCTCCGCCCCTTCACGGACAAGCTTTATAATGTAACGAACATTCTGCTCGTCAATATTTTCCCCTCTGGCAGCCAAAGACAAAAGCCCCTGTATGGCCTTTTCCGCATACATAACATTTTCCGCTTCACCGGCTATGTGAAGCTCTGACTGGCGGTCTGTGACCTTAACCGAAAAGTCGCCCTCGATTATGTGCATATTTCTATCAAAGGAGCCAAAAACGTTTATTATCTGCTCCATACGGTCAACTGCCATTATTCTCTCTGTCATCCGTTTGCTGTTTCCTCTCCGGCGGCCTGCGCCATTTCTATCTCCTGCTGGCCCATTGGCTTTTCAAGGCCAATCTCTTGCCTGCATTCTGCTCGCAGGGTAAGCACCCCAAAGCCGTCTATTACTTTAAAGGAGGAGTTAGTGGATAAAACCTCTCCCTTTTCACCAATTCTTTGTAAAAGCTCGGCATTTGCCCTTTCCTGAAGAAGCATTTTCATATATTCTCCGCTGTGGCTTGCCATAATAGTTTCATAGTAAAGACTCTGGCGGCAGACAAGACTTACAGGCAGGGTGAAAACCCCATCCATGGAAAGTTTATCCTCACTGATGATAATATCACATTCATCCTTTAAAATTCCACTGCTTTGATAAAAATTTATACGCTTGTTTCCCAATATTAGGCTATATCGGCTTGCGGTTTTCCCGCTGTACTCTTTTAGTG
>JAAYFX010000027.1 GCA_012728025.1 Clostridiales bacterium | reverse complement strand
TAAATGACCTTGACGACAAGCTTGCCTTTTACGGCTCCCACGAGGGGGGCATGGACGGGGAGTTTGTGGCCTTTGACATTGAAACCACGGGGCTTTCCTCGGAAAACGAGCGTATGACGGAAATCGGCGCCGTTATTTTCAGAAATGGAGCACCCTGTGAGCGGTTTCAAACCTTTGTGAACCCTGAAAAACCCATACCAAGGGAGATAACAGAGCTTACAGGCATAACAGACCGAGATGTTTTTGACGCACCTGACGAGAAAGCGGCACTTTTAAGCTTTATGGAGTTTGCGGGGGACAAAACCCTTGTGGCTCACAATGCCGAGTTTGACATTGGCTTTATGCAGGTCTGCGCAAAAAGAACGGGCCTTTCCTTTTCGCCGGACTATATGGACACCCTGACCCTCTCTCAAGCTCTTTTGCCTGACCTGCGGCGATATAAGCTTGATATTGTAACTTCAAGACTGGGTCTGCCGGAGTTTAACCACCATAGGGCCGACGACGATGCCCTTGCCTGCGGCAGAATAATGGCAAAGCTTATAACCATGCTTGAGGAAAGCGGAGTTACAAACAAGGCCCAGCTTGAGGGCTTTGTTAGGGGTAAAAGAAACGAAAACTTCAGAATTCACAGGACAAGGCATATTGTCTTGCTGGTTAAAAATAAAAAGGGTCTTAAAAACCTTTATGAAATTATATCAAAATCCCACCTTGAGCATTTTAGGAAAAATCCCATAATACCCAAAAGCCTTATTATGGAGCATAGGGAAGGGCTTATAATCGGCTCAGCCTGTGAGGCTGGGGAGGTTTTTGACGCTGTTGTGAGAAACAAAAGCGAAGATGAGCTTTTAAGGCTGGCAGAGTTTTACGACTATTTTGAGATACAGCCCATATGCAACAATATGTTCATGCTGGATAACGGCATGGCAAAAAATGAGGAGCAGCTACGGGATTTTAACCGCCGTATAACAGAGCTTGGGAAAAAATTAAATCGGCCGGTTGTTGCAACGGGGGACGTGCATTTTCTAAACCCCGAGGACGAGGTTTACAGGCATATTCTCCTTGCGGGAAAAAAGTTTCAGGATGCAGACAGGAGCCTGCCCTTATATTTCAAAACCACAGATGAAATGCTGGAGGAGTTTTCTTATTTGGGCGAAAAGACCTGCTTTGAGACGGTTATAGAAAGCCCCAATGCCATAGCACAAATGTGCGAGGATATAGAGCTTTTGCCAAAGGAGCTTTACCCTCCGGTTATAGAAAATTCCGCCGAGGATTTAAAAAGCCTTGTCAATGAAAAAATGACAAGGCTTTACGGGGAAAATCCGCCGGATATAGTAAAAAACCGTGTGGAAACGGAACTTAATGATATTTTAAGCCGCAAATACGACGTTATATATATGTCTGCCCAAAAACTTGTGGCAAAGTCTTTGGAGGCGGGCTATCTTGTTGGCTCCCGAGGCAGCGTCGGCTCCTCCCTTGTGGCCTTTATGTCGGGCATAACAGAGGTTAACTCCCTGCCTGCTCATTACCGCTGTGAGGGCTGCTCATACAGTGACTTTGAAAGTGGAAAGGGCTTTGGCTGCGGCGCTGATATGCCGGATATGGACTGTCCCGTCTGCGGAGCAAAGCTTAGCAAAGATGGCTTTGACATTCCCTTTGAAACCTTTTTGGGTTTCGGCGGTGATAAAGTGCCGGATATAGACCTTAACTTTTCCGGTGAATATCAGGCAAGGGCTCATAAATATACAGAGGAGCTTTTTGGTCGTGACCATGTTTTCAAGGCGGGAACAGTAGGCACTTTGGCTGAAAAGACTGCCTACGGTTATGTTAAAAACTATCTGTCCGAGCGGGACAAAAAGGTGACAAAGGCCGAGGAAAACCGCTTGGTAAAAGGCTGTGTGGGCGTAAAGCGCACAACAGGTCAGCACCCTGGCGGGCTTGTAATAATTCCTCAGGATATGGATGTTACGGATTTTTGTCCTGTACAGCATCCGGCGGATGATGCAGGCAGCGGCATAATAACCACTCATTTTGAATACCACAGTATGGAAGATAATCTTCTAAAGCTTGACGAATTGGGCCACGACGACCCCACCATGATAAAAATGCTGGAGGATTTGACTGGCGAGGACGCCAGAGCCATACCTTTAGACGACCCTAAAACCCGAGAGATTTTCCGTTCCCCCGCCCCTTTAGGTCTGCCTGATGACGACCCCATAATCGGAAAAACGGGAACCATAGGCATACCGGAATTTGGCACAGCCTTTACAAGACAGATGCTCGTTGATACTCAGCCCGAGGAGTTTGACACTTTGGTTCGCCTCTCCGGATTTTCCCATGGTACAAATGTGTGGCTTGGAAACGCCAAGGACATAATTTTGGGCGGCACCGCCAGCGTAAAAGAAACCATTGGCTGCCGTGACGATATTATGCTTTATCTTATATCCAAGGGCATGGAGCCGAAGCTTGCCTTTAAGTTTATGGAGGCTGTTAGAAAAGGCTCTATCCACAGAGGAAGGCCTTGGCCGGAGGGCATTGTTGAACAGATGAAGGATTTG
>JAAYFX010000301.1 GCA_012728025.1 Clostridiales bacterium | reverse complement strand
GGACAGTTACCGAAGATGTTACTACTCGAATTTTTGAAAGATTTTGCGTTGGGAAATAAGATTGTTTTTTTGATGTTCTTGTTGATTTAAAGGATATAATTTGTTAGAATTTGCACCATATATTCCAAATAACTCAAACATTAATATTCTACAAAAAAAGGAGTCCATCTATGAGTTACAAATACCTCTACCTATTTTCTGAGGGCAATGGTTCCATGCGTGATTTGCTTGGCGGCAAGGGAGCAAACCTTGCCGAGATGACAAACCTTGGAATGCCTGTCCCCCGTGGTTTTACAATAACCACAGAAGCCTGCACCCAGTATTATACTGATGGAGAGACCATCAACACTGACATTCAGAACCAAATAATGGAATATATCTCAAAGCTTGAAGATATTACCGGAAAAACCTTTGGCGACCTTGAAAATCCGCTGCTTGTTTCTGTTCGCAGTGGTGCAAGAGCATCTATGCCCGGCATGATGGACACTATTTTGAACCTTGGATTAAACGACAAGGTTGTTGTTGCTTTTGCAGAAAAAACAGGTAATCCCCGTTTTGCTTATGACTCCTATCGCCGCTTCATCCAGATGTATTCCGATGTAGTCATGGAAGTCGGCAAGAAATATTTTGAAGAGCTTATCGACGAGATGAAGGAAAAACGTGGAGTAACTCAGGACACCGACCTTACAGCCGATGACCTTAAAGAGCTTTCCGAACTGTTTAAGGCAGAGTATAAGTCAAAGATTGGTGTGGATTTTCCACAGGACCCCAAAGAGCAGCTTATGGGTGCCATCAAGGCTGTTTTCCGCAGTTGGGATAATCCCCGTGCCATCTACTACCGCCGTATGAACGACATTCCATCCTCTTGGGGTACTGCTGTAAACGTTCAGGAGATGGTTTTCGGCAATATGGGTGAAACTTCGGGAACCGGCGTTGCCTTCACACGCAACCCCGCAACCGGTGAAAAGAAGCTTTTTGGTGAATTTCTAATGAATGCTCAGGGCGAGGACGTTGTGGCCGGTGTTCGCACACCCCAGTCCATTGACCAGCTTTCTGAGCTTATGCCCGAGGCATACAAGGAATTTGTCGAAATTTGTGATAAGCTTGAGCGCCACTACCGTAATATGCAGGACATGGAGTTTACCATAGAGAATAAAAAGCTCTTTATGCTCCAGACCAGAAACGGTAAGCGCACTGCCGCTGCTGCTTTAAAAATTGCTTGTGACCTTGTTGATGAAGGTATGATTGACTCCAAAGAAGCAATACTTATGATAGACCCCAAGAGCCTTGACGCTCTTTTACATCCCCAGTTTGACTCAGACGCTCTGAAAAAGGCACAGGTTATTGGCACCGGCCTTGCAGCTTCTCCCGGCGCTGCTTGCGGCCGTGCGGTATTTACAGCTGACGATGCCACACAGTGGTCTAAAAACGGTGAAAAGGTCATTCTTGTTCGTCTTGAAACCTCTCCCGAGGACATTGAGGGGATGCACTGCTCTCAAGGTATCCTCACTGTTCGTGGTGGTATGACCTCTCACGCCGCTGTTGTTGCCCGTGGAATGGGAACCTGCTGCGTTTCCGGCTGCGGCGATATTAAGATGGATGAAAAGAACAAAAAGTTTGAGCTTTCCGGCAAAGTGTACAAAGAGGGCGACTGGCTCTCCCTCGATGGCTCAACAGGAAACATTTACGGCGAAGCCATCCCCACTGTTGAGGCCACCATCTCCGGTGAGTTTGGCCGCATAATGGCTTGGGCAGACGAGTTCCGCCGCCTAAAGGTTCGCACAAATGCGGATACCCCCAATGATGCCCAGCAGGCCCTTGGCTTTGGCGCTCAGGGAATTGGTCTTTGCCGCACTGAGCATATGTTCTTCGGAGCAGACCGTGTGGCGCCATTCCGTGAGATGATTGTTTCCGAAACCACCGAGCAGCGTGAAAAAGCTCTGGCAAAAATTCTTCCCATACAGCAAAAGGATTTTGAGGACATTTACGAGGCCATGGGTGAGCGTCCGGTTACCATCCGCCTGCTTGACCCCCCTTTGCACGAGTTTCTCCCCACCGACGAGGACGACATTGAAGACCTTGCAAAGGAAATGAACATGACTGTCGAGGCCCTCAAGTCGGTAATAGTATCCTTGCATGAGTTTAACCCCATGATGGGACATAGAGGTTGCCGTCTGGCTGTTACATATCCCGAAATTGCCGCCATGCAGACATCGGCCGTCATTAAGGCCGCCCTTGCCGTGCAAAAGCGTCATCCCGAGTGGAAGCTTCAGCCCGAAATTATGATTCCCCTTATCGGTGAAATCCGTGAATTTGATTATGTAAAGGCTGTGGTCACTGAAACGGCCGACAAGCTTATTGCCGAAGCCGGAACAAGCCTTAACTATCTTGTGGGAACCATGATTGAGATTCCCCGTGCGGCTCTCACAGCCGACGAAATTGCGGAACACGCAGACTTTTTCTCCTTTGGTACAAATGACCTTACCCAGATGACCTTTGGCTTTAGCCGTGATGACGCCGGTAAGTTCCTTGATGCTTATTATGACAAAAAGATTTATGAATCCGACCCCTTTGCCCGTCTTGACCAAAAGGGCGTTGGCAAGCTTGTGGAAATGGCCGCAAAGCTTGGGCGCTCTGCAAACCCCGAGTTGCATCTTGGCATCTGCGGTGAACATGGCGGCGACCCCTCCTCTGTTGAATTTTGCCATAAGGTCGGCTTAGACTATGTTTCCTGCTCACCCTTCCGTGTGCCCATAGCCCGCCTTGCCGCCGCTCAGGCAGCGATAAGATTTGAACGTTAATTGGCGATGTTCAGCGATTTAAATAAGACGTATATATAAAAGGTTAGGTATATAT
>JAAYFX010000300.1 GCA_012728025.1 Clostridiales bacterium | reverse complement strand
CATTACCAACCTTAATAACACGGTAACCAACTTGTCTGCTGCCCGTTCACGGATTGAAGATGCGGATTATGCAGTTGAAGTATCCAATATGACACGTGCACAGATTCTGCAACAAGCTGGTACAAACGTACTGGCTCGTGCTAACCAAGTGCCGCAAGGTGTTCTGTCCCTGTTGCAATAATTTCAGGGCAATAACAGGCAGATTCTATCTGCCTGCTTTATCAAAGTCCCAACTTATCATAGTTGGGACTTTTTTGTGTTTTTAGGTTTGTTAGATGTGTTTAATGAATCAATGTCTGAGCTGGATTAATGGTTTTTATTGATGCCAGTGTGTTTATCATATTTCAAGAGAGAAATTTGCATGAAAATGAAATCTCATAATAGAAAAAAAAATGAATCCTTTACTTTTGATGATAAGCTAAAAAAACTGGCAGTGTTGTCTGAAACAGAACCGGAACGCGCATTAAAAGAAGCTAAAGAGTTATTGAAGCAACACTCTTCCAATGTCATTCTTTTAACTATTGCAGGAAATTCTGCAAAAAATAATGGGATGATAAGTGATGCCAATTCTTTTGTTGATAAGGCACTTGAGTTGGAACCGGAGTTTTTATTTGCATTGCGTGTTAAAGCCAGCTTGGAAATAGATGATGAAAATTATAAAAAATCTCTTCCTTATCTTGAAAAAGCCAATAATTTATATCCTGAAGATGCAAAGATTTTATTTCTTTTGATGCTTTCTTTGTTGAAATCAAAACGTTATGATGACGTTTTTAAATTGTATAAAAAATCAGAGGGTAACTTAAAAAACAACACTGATATTTTGAATGTTTATGGTAATACTTTGCTTGGGGTGGCCAAGGTTAAAGAGGCAATAGATATATTTCAAAAAGACTTAAAAGAAAATAAATTAAATGCCAGTGTGAATTCAAATTTAATAGTGGCATTGCATTATTCTACAGAGCACACGCCAGAACAAATTTTAAATGAATGCAAATTATTTCAAGAGCGCTTTCGTTCAGCTTTACCAATAAATAGAGCAGTCTCAAAGAAAACCAATTTCAATAAAAAAATTCGTATTGGCATGATATCTGATGGTTTTCGTGCTCATCCGGTAGGCAGTATGATTACTTATGGGTTAACCCATATACCTGAAGAGGAAATAGAGTTTTTTGCGTACTCTACCAATAATGAATCAGATCATGTTACGGAAAAAATAAAAAAAATATGCACTAAGTGGGAAGTTATTGAAAAACTGACTGATAATGAATTGGATCAATTAATCAGAAATGATGAAATAGATATTTTATTTGACCTTGCTGGCTTTAATAGTAATACAAGAGCAAAAACAATCATGATGGAGCCTGCTCCAATTATTGTAAAATGGGTAGGTGGGCTAATTAGCAGTACTGGGCTTGATGCTGTTGATTATTTGCTTAGTGACAGGATAGAAACGCCTTTGGGCTCAGATGACTTATATACAGAAAAACTGATACGTTTGCCTGATGACTATATTTGCTTTAAGCCACCTTTCTACACACCACCTGTGAAAGATTTGCCTGTCTTGCGCAATGGCTATGTTACTTTTGCTTGCTTTAATAATGCCAGTAAAATTAATGACTCATTATTAGAACAGTGGGCGGGTATTTTAAATGCTTTACCCAATTCACGTTTGTTTTTGAAGAGTCAAGGGTATGCCAGTTCAGAATTATGCCAAAAAATATACAGTTTTTTTGAGAGCAAGGGAATTACTCAAGAGCGTATACGCCTTGAACCAGAAGCACCTCATCGAGAATTACTGGAATGTTATAACGAGGTAGATATTGCCCTTGACCCATGGCCTTACTCAGGTGGCTTAACCACTTGTGAAGCGTTAATTATGGGAGTTCCGGTTATTACTTTGCCGGGTCCAACGTTTGCGGGGCGCCATTCAGCCACGCACTTGGTAAACGCCGGTATGCCCGAACTGGTTGCAGAAGATTGGGAGCATTACCAAAATTTGGCCATTACTTTGGCAAATGATGTAGAGAACCTTAATACGATTCGCCAGAACTTGCGTTTTATTGTTTTGCAATCCCCTTTATGCGATGGTGAGCGTTTCAGTCGTAGCTTCAGTAATGCCATGCGTGCCATATGGCAACGACACTGTGCCGGTAAAAAACCGGAAGCATTAGTATTAAGTGATGAGCAAATTCCTTATTTTGCCGACGAAGAGGGGCCTGTAGAACTGATGCACCCTGAACCTGTTGCTGTTAATAATAAAACTCTCAAATCCGAGGTTGACCATACTGAGCAGCAAGATGATTTTCGTTTTGATTTTACCGGTCGGATTGTGACGGTAGATAATGGAACGAACTTAGTAAAGAGAAACTATTTTCCAAAACTAGTAGATTTTGATGCTTTCTCATTTGTTTTGTTTGATCCTGCAGGTGAAGAAGATAAACAGCAATTTCCGATAGACCAAGGCGGTTCTATCCAGCATTTTCCTTTTCATGCCCTTGGTAATGGAGAGAAAACTAATCTTTATGTTTGTGTCGATGCAAGTCAGTCCAGTACTTTGGTACCGATAAATAAAAATTTATTAAAAACAGGTGAAAAGCCTGATCCAACAACTGTAGTGGCTGAAATACCCGTTTTTACGGTTAAGGCAGATGGTATTGCCGGTTTAACGCATATTGATTGGTTGTTATTAAGCGGGCGTTATGAAGTGCTATCGTTGTTGAATCAGGATAATCATTTAACCGGTAATGCGTTGGTTATACAAGTCAATTTGCCTGCAGATGTACGGTATCAAGACCAGCCAGGTATTGATTTGTTAAAAAATCATTTGGCTGAATTGGGTTATATACTTCTACGCATTGATGGTAATAAATATCAGGATTATTTGGGTGGCGTAGATGGTCTTAAGGATGGGATGAAATCATCTCATATGTCCGAATATTCCCTTCTGTTTGTTCTTAACCAGGAGAAAATCAAACAACTTACATCAAACCAACGTGAAAAGCTGGCTTTCATTTTGCACAACTCTTATGGTATACATGATTTTACCTATTATGTTTTGGCGCATGATAATGCAGTGCGGGCGAAT
>JAAYFX010000299.1 GCA_012728025.1 Clostridiales bacterium | reverse complement strand
TTTAAGGCAACGCAAATCATCTTGGCCATCTCGGCACGGGTTACGTTGCCGGCGGGGTCAAAAACGTTGCCGTTTTTGCCGTTGATGATGTTCAGCGCCACCATGGTGCTGACTGCCTCGGTGTTCTCGATTTCGTTCTGGTCGTTGAAGGCTGCTCCGGCAATGCCGAATACTCCAAGAACCATAACAAGAACCAGAACAAGGCTGAGGGTTCTGTTCAGAGATTTCATATTATGAAATTCCTCCTTAAAGTAGTACCCCGAAATTCGGGGCCTTTTTTATGTACAAACGTTTGATGATTCGGATATCCAAAGCCAACCATCAAACGGCAGTACCACTAAGTGGGAAATAAACTGGTAAACTTACGAACCATTGGACAATCCTACCAGCCTAAATGCATGGTTATGTTAACACAGCAAGATGGATTGGTCAATATTTCCTTGTCATTTGTTACACAACCGTAACAAAGCGGTTTCAAAAAAATTTTTGGTAAAAGTCAAATATAATAGGGGGCTAAATACACCCTTGGTTTTGCGGCTTGGTGCAAGTCTCTCAACGATAGCTGTCAATAAGTGAAAGAAGTTCATCACCGGTAAGAGCGCCGTCTACGGTGATGCGTTGCAGCCCGAGAAGGCTTTGGGGCAATCCGCAAATCACAGTGCAAAGCCCCGTTTCGGTGCGTAATGTGACTGTGTAACCCTCCTCATGCCAGACCGCCTCCGCCAATTTGTTTGCATCACCCTGAGGATAAGCAAGGGCAAAGCTCTCCCCGAAGCCGCCTTTTAGGGCAGTTTCACGCCAAAGGGCGCTGTCACGACGCAGGGCAGAAATATAGTCGACCTTGCTTTCATCCTCAAACCTTGCAACGGTTTCCCTTGCAGGGGATTTTTCCTCAAAAGGCGCCCACTGGTGCATATCATAGGTGTGGGAATGAATTTCTATAAAACCGGAAGATAGCATCTCCCTTGCCTGCTCATAGCTGAAATGAGCAATCATGGCCTTGCCCGTATCTTTATACTGTTCCTTGCCGACAGAGATGCCGATGGGGAAAAAGCTGGCCTTCATCCCCCGCTCCAAAAGTGCGGGGTAGGCGTATTCATAGTTGCTCAGGTAACCGTCATCAAAGGTAATGACAAGGGGGTTTTTTGGCAAGGCTTTGCCAAGGCGCACATAATCACAAAGTTCGGCAAGGGAGACTGTGTTGTAACCTGCGCTGCTCAAGGCATCAAGATGCTCGGCAAAGCGCAGAGGGGAGATGTTAAGCTCGTCCCCTTCCGTTTCCGTCAGATGGTGGTATAAGAGGATGGGTATCTGCTCGGAATACGAAGTCTCGCCGGTTGGAGCGCAGGAAAAAAGCCTGTCTATATGCTCGGCCGCATTTTCTGATGTGACATAAACACCAAAGTCCTCAGGAATATATATGCCCTCATCACCGCTGATACGTGCCAGCGCCATTTCGCCTATACTACTGCGCATATTGCCCGCATCGTAGAAATAGCGAGGTTCAAAGCTGACACTGCTCATGGTGAAGTCCCAATAAGGCGTGACCTCGGCAAGGGCTGTGTAAAACTTTAGCAGGTCGTTTTCCGTAAAATTTTTAAGGTTTTCGTGATAGACCGGTGCAGCCACAACAGTCAGGTTTACGCCCGAAGCCTTGCACATGGCGCAGATGTTTTTAAGACTCTCCATACAGTGCTCGATTTCGTCCATTTCCTGAAGGTTGTGGTTATATGAGGCAAATTCCGGATAGTCTATCAGATATTGAGAAAGGTTGCCGATATACTCCGTATCCTGCTCCAGCTTGCTGCAGTCTCCGAAAATCTCATCATAGGCTTCGAAGGACTGTTTTCCATATGTGTCCTCTCGTGCCGCATTTATTTTATCAAAGGCATAGTTTAGGTTTGCAAAGGCATAGCGTCCGTAAAAGAGCAACTTGCTTTCGCCTGTGGTTTTCTCGTGCATCCTGTTATCCAGAGCACTGCGCTCTGCCTCGCACCGCACTCCGTTTAGGGGTAATAAGTTGAGCAGTATGTTCTTGACTTCATGGTTTTGGAGCAGGTAGCGTACAAGCAGCTCAAAGTCGTGCATATCCGCTTCGTCAACAGACATATTGTAAAAGTTGGCATCCCAATATAAATTAGCGGCATCCACAGGATAAGAGCTTGTGGAGGGGACACCTATTAAATAGGAGTTATATTCGTCGCCATGAGCTTCCAGATATTCAACTTTTGCCATAAGGGGGTTTTTGGCAGCACTGAAAGAATACCAACCATAAATCCTATCACCAAAAACACTGAAGGGGTCAACGGCGATGTTTATTCCGGCGACAATAAGTACTAGCAGTAGGCAGATTCCTATGGAAACCGCAAGCCATTTTTTTAAAGACATGGTATCACCCCCGCAATCCTAAGGCTAATCTGGGAAAAACAATAGGGCGGTTGATACCGCCCACTGGCCGAACTGTTGTACTATAAGCAGCAAAGCGAAGCTAAGCTGTCAGCCCTTGTTTGTAAAGACTGTCTTAATCCACGCTTACTTTGGAAACCTCAGTAAGTTAAAGGGCATAAAACTGTGCTTTGCGCAATCTTTTATAATGAAAATTATACCAATCTACCTATGGCTTGTCAAGTTGGACAATCCTTCCTAATATGCTCCTTGGCTTTGAAAGATTGGCTGCTAAATATCAAATTATACAATGCCGAAAGATATGCAAATATATGCACTTAAAATTTGATTAGATGGCAATTGAGCTTATGTCTATGAGAGGTATCGTTAACAAAGTGGTAATTTAGATTCTTTCATCCATTATTGCATAGTGAGATTTATATACAATAGTTTATTATTCACATCACATTGTAGGTATGAGGTATAAGAAGTTTTTTACATTGTAGTTCTGATGTTTT
>JAAYFX010000298.1 GCA_012728025.1 Clostridiales bacterium | reverse complement strand
ATGGTTACAAAGGCGGGGGTAAAGGGCATCACACAAAGCCCTGTTGACTATTATCAAATCACAGCACAGACAGCAAGAGGGTAAATAACCCCACGAGCCATAAAAAAGGAGGGAGACAAAATGGAGCATCGGGGACTGCTGGACATAGAAAACCTGTCCGTCCGTTATCCCGAGGGGGAAACGGTGCTGCATGATGTCTCCCTCCATATACATTCCGGCCAGATTGTTTGTGTAATCGGAGAGAGTGGCTGTGGAAAATCAACGCTTCTAAACGCAATTTTGCGTATGCCCGGACGGGTGGATATTACGGGGGGAAGTGTGCTTTACAAGGGTGATGATATTATTTCCTATCCTCCCGAAAAGCTCCGAAAAATACGGGGAGCGGGCATTGGCATGGTTTTTCAGGAACCGGGGGCATCCCTTGACCCCATACGCAAAATTGGCGTGCAGTTTTATGAAACCTTACGTGCCCACGAAAAAACAAGCCGCCGCAAAGCAAATTCCAAGGCAAGGGAGCTTTTCCGCAGGCTGAACCTGCCTGATGGGGAGAGAATATTAAATAGCTGTCCTGTACAGCTTTCCGGCGGTATGAACCAAAGAGTTGCCATAGCCCTTGCCATGGCCTTGCACCCTGATGTTTTGCTGGCAGACGAGCCAACCAGTGCGCTGGACGTTACGGTTCAGGCACAAATAGTTGATGAGCTGCTTCGGCTTCGGGATGAGTTTGGTACAGCAATTTTGCTTGTCACCCACAACATAGGCGTGGTGGCAAAAATGGCGGATAAGATTGCCGTAATGTACGGGGGCGAAGTGGTGGAATTTGGCCTTCGCAAAAGCGTCCTAGAGTCACCCATGCACCCTTATACAAGGGCGCTTATCTCTGCCATACCAAGGCTTGACGGCACAGCGCCCATAGGTATTGCCGGACAAAAGCCGGAGCGGGTTTCAAAGGTGGGATGCGCCTTTGCGCCACGTTGCAAATATGCAAATGAGCAGTGCGCAACACGGAAGATGAAGCAAATTCCCATAAAAGATGGGCACTGGACGCTCTGCGCCGCTGGCTTAAAGGGCGGTGAATCAAATTGAGCTGTGAAGTTTTAAGAACGGAAAACCTTTATAAAAGCTTTTCCATCGGTGACAATACAGTTTCTGCGGTTAGGGATGTTTCCCTCTTTGTGGGCAAAAATGAAGTTGTGGGTCTTGTTGGGGAAAGTGGCTGCGGCAAATCCACCCTTGCAAGGCTTATTACTCGGCTTGACTTTCCGGATAGGGGAGAAATCATCCTATGCGGCGAGAACATAAGCCGTGCTTCGGGGCGAGAGCTGCGCCGAGCCTGCAAAAATATAAAGATGATATTTCAGGAGCCTCGAAGCTCCTTTGACCCCCGCCTGACATTGGGGGCTAGTATAAGAGAAACCCTAAAAATGACAGAAAAGATGACAGCCAAGGAGTATAGGGACAAGTCCGTGGACCTTCTGCGGCAGGTGGGGCTTGATGAGTCATATGGCCACATGAAGCCCACAGACATATCCGGTGGTGAGTGCCAGAGAGCGGCAATAGCCCGTGCCCTTGCAGGAGCGCCAAAGCTACTCATATGTGATGAGGCCACCAGTGCCTTGGATGTTTCCATTCAGGCACAGATACTTGAGCTTTTGCGCATGGTGCAAAAGGAAACGGGAATGTCAGTTTTGTTTATTTCCCACGACCTTGCTTTAGTAAGCAGCTTCTGTGCAAGAACATATGTTATGAACAATGGCAAAATTGTTGAACAGGGCGAGACAAGACGCATAATTAACGAACCGCAAAACGACTACACCAAGGCGCTTATCGCTTCGGTGCTGCCGATATAAATTAATAAAAAAGCCGAACCGAGACTGTTGTGGTCAGACGGTTCGGCTTTTCTTATTTATCAAAATATTGCAAGCCCCCCTAGGGGATAGGGCGAAAAAACCTCATCCCCCATGGGGGCTTGCGGGGTAAATTATGTGCTGATATAATCCAAAAAAGACAGAAACCACGACTTTATTCTTAAAATGTGTGCGGATGAAAAAACGAGAAAGGAAATTTGACATGAAAAATCTTTTCCAAAAAGCCCTTATGGCTATGCTTGCTCTTAGCCTGCTTTTATCATTTTCGGCCTGTAAAGATAAGCAGACTGAAATAACTCCGGAACCTGAAACAAGCCCAGAGGAGGTTCAAGAGGAAATACAAACACCTAAAGAACCAGTAATCATTAGCCTTGCCGGCGGCGACTATGGCTACCCCTCCCCCTACCTTCATTACTCCAGAGGCCCCGGCTCATTTAAAATGCAGCTTGTGTTTGACAGCCTGCTGGAGCGGGGGGAGAAGGGCACAATTCCTTGGCTTGCAGAATCTTACAGTGTTTCCGAGGATGGGCTTACATACAGTTTTAAAATCCGTGAGGGTGTAAAATGGCACGACGGCAAGGACATGACTCCGGAGGATGTGAAGTTTTCATTTGAATACCAGATGGAAAATCCGCCTGTCAGCGGTATCAGTACGACCCTTGGTAAGGGGGACAACATCATAGAGAGCATGAGCCTTGATGGCAATGATTTTATTGTAAAAGTCTCACAAAAAAATGCTGCCATGTTGGAAAACCTCGGTTCTGTGCGTATTATCCCAAAACATATTTGGGAAAACATTGATAACCCTAAGGAGTTTACAGACGAAATTTGCGGTATTGGCTGCGGTCCTTATAAAATCACTGACTATGATAAGGAGCAAGGCGCTTATAAATTTGAAGCTTTTAAAGACTACTGGGGTCAAAACCATTTAGTTGATGAAATTAGATTTGTTCCTGTAAGTGACGGCATCTTAGCCTTTGACAAGGGAGAAATTGACCTAACGGGAATTACCCCCGATGTGTATGAAAAGTATGCT
>JAAYFX010000297.1 GCA_012728025.1 Clostridiales bacterium | reverse complement strand
ATTGCGAGGAGGTTGATAATCTCCGAAACATACGAGACAACGGCACTATGATGATGACCCAATTAGAGCAGACCCAAAGGGAGCGCACCGGCATAAAAAAGCTTAAGGTGGGCTACAATCGGGTTTTTGGATACTACATAGACATACCACGGGCATTTTCCGAAAATGTGCCGGAGGAATACATAAGAAAGCAAACCCTTTCTGCAAGCGAAAGGTTTTTCACACCCGAGCTAAAAGAGCTTGAGGAAAAGCTTCTCTCTGCAAGAGAGCGCATTGCCGAGCTTGAGTTTCGCTGTTTTGAGGATTTGCGCCTTAGGGTCTGCCAGTGCGTTCCTCAGATACAGGCGGTTTCCGATGCTGTGGCAAGGCTGGACGTTTTTTGCTCCCTTGCGGAAACTGCCCTTAGAAACAATTACGTAATGCCGGAAATTGATTTGTCCGGCACGATAGATATTAAAGACGGCAGGCATCCTGTGGTGGAGCAAATGCAAAAGGATATGCTTTTTGTTCCAAACGACACTTTTTTAAACTGCTCCGAGGACAGGGCCGCCATCATAACAGGCCCAAACATGGCGGGAAAATCCACCTATATGCGGCAGACAGCCCTTATAAGTCTTATGGCGCAAATGGGAAGCTTTGTTCCGGCAAAATCTGCAACCTTAGGCGTTGTTGACAGGGTGTTTACACGCATCGGCGCCTCTGATGACCTTGCCGGCGGCAGAAGCACCTTTATGGTGGAGATGACAGAGGTTTCCGACATTCTCCGTCATGCCACGGACAAAAGCCTTATTATCCTAGACGAAATTGGCAGGGGAACTTCCACCTATGACGGCATGGCGATTGCTAGGGCAGTTCTTGAATACTGCTGTGACAAAAAGCGTCTTGGGGCTAAAACCATGTTTGCCACCCACTACCATGAGCTATCCACCCTTGAAGGGGAGCTTGAGGGTATAAAAAATTATAATATATCCGCAAAAAAGCGGGATAGCGAGCTTATTTTTCTGCGAAAAATTATACGGGGTGCCGCTGATGACAGCTATGGTATAGAAGTTGCAGAGCTTGCCGGTGTGCCCGATTTTGTTGTTTCAAGAGCAAAGCAGCATCTTAAAGAGCTTGAAAGCAGGGGCAGTCTTAAGCCCCCCGTTAAACCTGCCGATATAGATAATCAAATGAGTATGTCGGACATGGGGGCTGCCCAGATAAGCCAGCGGCTTAAAAAGATAAGTCTTGATACTCTCACGCCCATTGAAGCCATGAATTTGTTATACGAGCTTAAGAAGAAGGTGGATGCCTGATGAAAACCTTAAAACCCGCTTTTTTAAATACAATGAGCTTCCCCCAAAAGGTCTGGGGGCTTATATTCCTGCCGTTGCATATATTCATTCTGCCGCTTTTTATCGCCATGCTGGGTTTTTATATGCCCGAGCTTTTAACAGACGTTTCGGCAAATCTTGTTTATTACGGTTTCAGCCTTGCTTTTTGCCTTATTTGTATGTGGAGCTACCTTCGGCGGGGCTTTGACTTTCTCATTGATAACTTCCGCTTAAATACAGTTTCCGTTTTCTACTCTTACATTGTCTATATGCTTTTTGCCCTTCTTGTATCCGCTTTTTTGCTGTGGATATTAGGTGACAATTTTTCAAATCCTAACAACGAGGCTGTGGAACTTACAGCCGGAAAAAGCTATGGGGTGATGGTTGGTCTTGCAGTTTTTATAGCTCCCATGGTGGAGGAGATTTTATTCCGCGGGGTGCTCTTCGGCTCCTTGCTAAAGAAAAACAGGGCGGCGGCCTATATAATTTCCATTGCCCTTTTCGGCTTTAGTCATTTGTGGCAGTATTCCCTTGTGGAAATGGACCCAAAGCTCCTTATCTATGTTATCCAATACATTCCGGCAGGCTATGTCTTAGCGAGACTTTATGAAAAAACAAGCTGCATCTGGCTGCCGATATTTTTCCATATGGGCATAAATATGGCGGCAATGCTGACCATCTCTTAAGCCCCCCCGTCCTTTTGCCGTACAAAAGCTTTTCGCCGGCGGAAGTGCGCTTCAGTGTGCGGCCAAAGTCGAAAAACAAAATCATAAGGGCCGGAGGAATTAAATTCCTCCGGCCCTTTCCTTACATCGCACATCCCATTTAGGGGAAAGCCCAGCGAAGGGGGTTTTCCCCAGACGCCAGCCCTTTAGTAGGCAACGCCCCAGATAACGGTTTTATCCGCTGGCTTTCCGCAAACAGCGCAGACATCCCCAACCTTTTCCTGCTCTAAAGGCAGGCAGCGGCTGGATACCCCTGCTTTTTCCTTCATGTCAAGCTCACAGGAAAGGTCGCCGCACCACATGGTTTTAACAAAGCCGCCATCCTTTTCCACAATGGTTTTCACTTCCTCAAGGGTCT
>JAAYFX010000296.1 GCA_012728025.1 Clostridiales bacterium | reverse complement strand
GTGCCGGTTACAATGTTTATTTCGCTTATCCTATCCACCTCGTCGCCGAAAAATTCCACGCGAATGGCGCTGTCTGTGGCGTAGGCGGGAAAGATTTCAACAGTGTCTCCCCGAACTCTGAACATATTGCGCTCGAAGGCAATGTCGTTTCTTTCATAGCGAATGTCAATAAGGCGGCGCAAAAGCTCGTCCCTGTCACGCTTTTGCCCCGGGCGCAGGGAAATGACCATGCTGGCATAGTCTATGGGGTCACCAAGGCCGTAAATGCAGGAAACAGAGGATACAACAAGAACATCCCGCCGCTCAGAAAGAGCCGCCGTGGCACTATGGCGCAGGCGCTCTATTTCGTCGTTTATGGCGCTGTCTTTTTCGATAAAGGTGTCTGTGTGGGGAATGTATGCCTCCGGCTGGTAATAGTCGTAATATGAAACAAAATACTCAACGGCATTATCGGGAAAAAACTCTTTAAATTCTGCGCAAAGCTGGGCAGCAAGAGTTTTGTTGTGTGCCAAAACCAAGGTTGGACGCTGAATTTTCTCGATTACCTTTGCCATGGTAAAGGTTTTTCCGCTGCCGGTTACACCAAGAAGGGTTTGCTCCTCAAAGCCCAGCTCTATGCCCTGAGCCAAAGCTTCAATGGCGGCGGGCTGGTCGCCCGAGGGGGAATAGTCGCTTACAACATGAAAATCGGGCATAAAGTCCTCCTTTTAATAAACTTGCGGAAAAACAAGAGGGCAAATCTCCTAGGCTTCCATAACTTTTATAAAGTTTGTGGAGCCTGACACACCTATGGGAACACCGGCTGTGAGAACCAACACATCGCCGGTCTTAATTTTACCGGACTCCACAAGGGCTTCCATGCCTCGGTCAAAAAGGTCGTCAAGGTTTTCCTCATCTCCCACCACAAGACCCTCAACTCCCCAGTTAAGGCTAAGCTGGCGGCAGGTAAGCTCGCTTCCTGTGCAGGCGATTATGCGGCTGCCCGAGCGGAAGGCTGAAATTTCCTGAGCGGTTCTGCCGGAAAGGGTGAAGGCCACAACCGCCTCGGCCCGAAGTTCTAAAGCGGTGGTACAGGCGGCACGGCTGATGGCATGGGTAACATTGCCTTCACTTAAAAAGCTTCGGGTTTGGAAAGCTTTAGTATAGCTTATTTCCTCCTCGGTGCGCTCGGCAAGGCGAACCATGGTTTGCAAGGCCAAAATAGGATATTTGCCTACCGCCGTTTCACCGGAGAGCATAATGGCACTGGTGCCATCGTAAATGGCGTTTGCAACGTCTGTTGCTTCGGCCCTTGTGGGGCGGGGGGTGTTAACCATGGACTCTAACATTTGGGTTGCCGTTATAACGGGCTTTCCCCGTTTATAGACCTTGCTTATAAGGCGCTTTTGAACAATGGGAACCTCCTCCATGGGTATCTCAACGCCCAAATCCCCTCGGGCTATCATAATTCCGTCAGCCGCCTCTAAAATTTCGTCAAAATTATCTATTCCCTGCATATTCTCGATTTTGGCGATAATTTTGATTTTGCCGCCGCCGTTCCAGTTTAAGAACATACGCATTTCTTTTATATCGTCGGCTGTGCGGGCAAAGGAGGCCGCCACAAACTCAAAGCCGGATTGGGCGGCGAAAATAAGGTCGTCATAGTCCTGCTGGCCTATAAAGGGCATTGATAAAACAGCCCCCGGCACATTTACGCCCTTGCGGTTTGAGATTTCACCGTCGTTTTCAACGGTGCAGACAATGTCGGTTCCTGTGACAGATTCCACAAGCAGGGAGATGCTTCCATCGTTTAAGGATATTCTGTTGCCCCGCTTAACATCACAGGGAAGGCGGTCATAGTTTATAAAGGCCCGCTCCGCATTTCCCTCACAGGGCTTTGTGGTGAGGGTGAAGGTGGAGCCAGCCGAAAGCTTGGCAGAACCGTTTTCAAAGGTGCCAAGGCGTATTTCCGGACCCTTTGTGTCCATCATGGCGGCCACAGGCAGGTTAAGTTCGTCACGTATCTTTTTAAACTTTTCGAGCCTTTCAGTCTGCTCTTGTCTTGTACCGTGGGAAAAGTTAAAGCGGGCAACGTTCATGCCGCTTTGCATAAGCTGACGCAAGGTTTCGTCATTATCGGTAGCAGGACCTAAGGTGCAGATGATTTTCGTTTTTCTCATAGGCTCAACTCCTTTATTATATAGTCTCTTAAAATCTTCATCTTCTTATTATACCACAGGCACGAAGTGCCGTTGTGGTATATGCCATTAAACCTGTATGATATCCGCTTAGCGGATATTATACCACAGGCACGAAGTGCCGTTGTGGTATATATTGTTAAACTTGTGTAATGCCCGCTCTGGGGCTATTATGCCACAGCCGCCTAGCGGCGTTGTGGTATATATTATACACTGTTTTGCCCTAATTGCCACAACAAAATGCTAAAAGAAGCCCCTGCGGCAGGCTCTTTTAGGAGTCTTTACGCAGGAGCTTGAAAGCTTGACACTAAGTCTGTTTTTAATTTTCAGGCAGCTTCAAAAGACCAGATGTTATTTATCTGTGGGGCTAGGGTGTCAAAATACCAACCTTCGGCACTTTTTGCGGGGCTGTTGGGGTCTTTTATAGTGAACATTCCGTTTTCATAAGAGCTTACAACTATGAAGTGCCCGTCCTGCGTAAAATCTCCGGAGCCAAGGCTTATAATAAGAGGATGCCCCAAACTAAGCTCGGAAACCATGGCAGCTTCATCCAGAAAAATTTCTTTGCAGCTAAGGCCGAAGCTCTCGGCCCCTTTGGTCATAAGCTCCCAGCAGGTACCGCTTCCTTTGACGTAATAGCCTCTTGATTCGCTGAAAGCGGCGATGGCGGAAGGGCTTGCCTCGAGGTTTCCTGTAAGGCCCACAGCCAGCATGGAAAGGCAGGTTGGCCCGCAGCCTGTTACGCCCAAAACGCAGGAGCCGTATTTTTTATAGCCCCAACGGGAGTCCCATTGGAGAAAATAAGGTATGCCGGAGGAAAGCTCTGCTTTTTTTATCTCCACGACAGTGTTGTCGTTTTTATACTGGGGGTAAGCGAGGACAAAATCCCTTGCCTCGGGGTTTTTCACAAGAAGTAACAGCAAAGGCTCGGGGATTTCCTCCGAATTTTCTAAAAGTGTTAAAATCCTGCTGTCCTCCAAAGCAAGATTATTAAGGGCCTGCATAAGCTCCCCGTCTTCCATAATATCCGCAGGAAGGACGGCGGGTTCAGGGCTTTTGGAAAGAAAACTTTCCACAAAATCGGACAGGACAAAATCCGAAAAACTATCATCCAGATAAAGCTTTGCAGCAACTGTGAGCGTAAGGAAAATTAAGAGGAGAAGAACCACTATAAAGCTCTTGGAAGGGCCTTTGTATCCGGCTGTCATGTAAATCACCTTTTCTATGTTTTATTGTATGATACAAAAGGCTTGTATATTAAAAACATAAAAGTTGTATCAAAGTTGCAAAGCTTATGCGGTTTTGCCATTTTGGAAACACTCAACGGCTGACTATCCTGTAATAGCTTTTAGCTGTGAGGGAATAGACAAGGCCGTAAATGACGGCAAAAACAGCAATGGTTCCAAGGACGCATAGGGCGAAAAGGGAAAGGTTTGTAAGACCCATAACCATAAGAAGTTTTGTTATCATCTTGAAGGCGAAGGCAATGTGTAAAACAGCCATGGCCAGCGGAAGGAAAAAGACCAGCAGTATTTGGCTGTGGATGGCTTTTTTTATTTCATCTTGGGACAGGCCCACCTTTTGCATGATTTCAAAACGCTCCCTATCGTCATAACCTTCTGAAAGCTGCTTGTAGTATATGATGAGAACTGCGGCGATAAGAAAAACCAGACCCAGAAAAAGACCGAGGAATAAAAAGCCACCGTACATGGCATAAAACTCTTTGGCATTTTCCTGACGGCTTTCAGTCATGAGCATATCAAAGCCGCCATCAGGGGAGTTGTTGCTGAAAGAATAGACAAGGTTTGAAACTTTTTCAAAAAGCTCCAAACTTTCTTCAGCAGAGGCATCTGCATCAAAGCCGTAAAAAAAGCTTTTTGCTCTCCCTGACTGCATACTATATATATCATTGTAGGTATCTTCCGCTACGATGAAGAAAAAAACATCATCCATATTGAAAGAAACCTGTCCTCTTGGTGTAAAATCATCGGCGAACCCGACTATATCATACTCGTTTCCATAAATTTTAAAGCTGTCTTTTAGGCTTTTGTTCTTTGTATAAACAAGAGCTTGCTCCGGAGATAGGCAGACGGGGCTTGCTGCCATAGTGTTATAATCCTTTTCGGGAATATAGCTTACTATGCAGCCGTTGTCGTTACCGAAATACATAGTGTCGGGATTACCGAAGTCGTTTTTATTAAGCATTGTGAACAGCTCAAAGCTTTCATAGCTTAGAATATCAAGGATTTCATAGCCTTCCTCCCTTACAAGAGCCGGAACCATGCTTTCAAGGCTCTCTCGGGTGCTTCCCACAGGGTTTGTAACACTTATGGAAATCTCCTTGGGATAGCGGGAGTTTATAGTGTCCTCTGCTCCGAGATACAGGCAGATGGTTC
>JAAYFX010000295.1 GCA_012728025.1 Clostridiales bacterium | reverse complement strand
ATTGTCTGAATATCTAAACAGCTTCACACTACCGGCACCCGCCCACTTGATTCCCGTGGGCGCACGGACTGAAGCCGTGTACTAAATCGAGGAAAACATCAACCCCGGGATTGCTTATGTCGAGCTGCCTAATTCCGAAGCCATCATAGCAGACCCCCAAATAACAGTTGAATCCGTTTATCTGAAATATCCGCTCCATGCCATTTTCTTTTGACCTGAAATCCGAGGCAAGCGAAATTTTTCCACGTTCGCCCGGCGCTGGGTGAAACTTGCGCCCGCAAGCGATCATGCCTTGTGCATTTATTGCATAAGCAAGCTGATCGACGCTATTCCGATAGTAGGCCCCAAGACAAACAATCGCAGAGGATTGCGCTTTTTTAGTACGTTGGATATCGTTTTTGAAAGCGCGCGGAGGGTCCAACGGCTTGTCTTGTTCCAGTAGTAATAGCCGGCGGGCAATAGAATAACGTCCGTGTTCGCATTGGCTTCAATACTCTTTTGCAATAAGTGTGTCCGCTCTGAATTCGGCGGAGGATGAAGCTTTTTGCAGTGAATAGCAGCTGTTGTGACCCTTAGTTGATTCATGGAACACCCACCCTGCGAATGATGGTAAATGGCATGGCGATTCACCTCTCTTGGGACGAAAGTTTATATATCAGGTGCGGCATTTCTTTTCCGTTATAGATTTTTGTATATTCACCTGTGCGCTTAAATCCAAGCCGCTGGGCGACACGGATGGATGCAGTATTATTAGGGCGGATCGTGCAGAACAGGCAATCAACGCCGGACTCATCGAATGCAAAATCTACCAGCGCTTTGGCAGCTTCTGAGGCGTATCCATTGCCCCAAACTTCATTATCAAAAATATATCCGAGTTCGGTTATTGGGTCGCCATCAAGGTCAGAATCCATAATGCCCGCTTGCCCGACTAACTTACCGTCACCTTAAAGGATGATTAGCGGATTAAATAAGAAAAATTGTTCTGATAATAGTTTAGCTAAAAAATTGGAGGCGGTGCCAATGGAGCCGAAATGTTCAATAACCAGATTAGTTAAAGAAAGGATTTGCAAATGAAAAATTAAACATTAAAATTGTCAGAGAGGGTCTTAACTCTTCTAATTGCTATTTCACTGTTCTCAAATTTAGGTACCTATGCGTTTGCAACAAATACATCTGTTGAAACTGAAAATACGTTTGAAATAACTGAGAAATTTGTTGCGGATTCCGATTATTATGTAACATCAGACAGTAACGGGGATTCTATAATAATTCTTTCCAATACACAGTCGCTGCCATTCAATCGACTGGAGCGGGTGCTAAGCGAAAAAACAGTAGTAGCAGTATTGCCTTCTGATGAACAGGAGAAAGAAGAGATTATTTCAAATATTGAAAACCTGACTCGTGGCAGCGGAACAAATACCGAAGACGGTTGGTTTTATGGAAGTTCGGTATATTTAACATCCACTATTTCATATACCACAGCTACGAATGTGGGAGCAACTTTTATTGCGATAACCGGCGTTACGATAAATGCTTTAGTAAACAGCGGTACATCAATATCGTCTATGTCACTGGCAATGGGCCAATGTGGAATGACCGAAAACTCAGGATATACACAAACCCAAACCAAAACTTATAATGCTAAAACTGTAAGATCTTTTACTCCACCCACATCTTGGCAGCCTGTACTAAGGTGGGATTATGCTACGGCTGTAGGGGCACATCTTACCTGTACAGTGAGCAGGCTAGGCGGTTCGTCCACATTTACTCTCTATAATTCAATATCATAATCAATTTAATGAAAGGCCGAGATATATGAAAAACGCAAAATGTAACAAAACACTATATTTGCTCCTTAATCTCCTTCTAGTAGTCATTGTTATTGCATCAGGTATAATCCTGAGAAACGTTAATGAGTATTACAGGAAGATGTTTGAAATGCCAACAGGAACTTTCATACTCTATTATGCAATTCCGATCGTAGTTTCAATCCTGCTGTTCGTTAAACTGTCCATGCAAAGGGCAATTCCGGTGAGCTTTAGCAAAATAGTCAACATACTAACTACTTTAGTTTTTGTTGCAGGAATCGCTGTTTTCTACATCGATTTTGTCAGGTTTGGATTTTTTATATTTATTGCTGAACATCCAGAAATAGTGCTTGTGTTTTGTGTGCAAATTTGCTCCTTGGTATACGACTTTTTGCCTAGAAAAACTGAATGCTAGAAGCGGCGATCTACAAGTAACAATTCTTTACTTTTAGATAAATATGCCATTGTGAAAAGGGCTTACATAAAATCGAACTATTAGCCATCATGCAAAATAATTATTGTTCCTGTTAAATAGAATGCCCCTAGCCATCTTCTTTTGCAATGAGCGCAGTTTTTTAGTGATAAAATCTCCCCTGACTCAAGTTTTGAACCATTTTGAACCATTATAGTAAATCAATAGTTGTATTCGGCGCAAAAAACAGGTTCAAACAGCAACTAATGCACCAAACACATATAATCCGAACCATTCAAGGCAGGTCTTTCCTGTTGGTGAAGGGTTCGGATTTGTGCTTTATTTTGAGTAATATGCTTTTATAACAACAATCAGGCAAACGGAGCCGGTGCTTTTTAAGAAGCAGCAGCTCCGTTTGCCTGTTTGTGACGTGAAAATATAAGAATGTCGAAACACAAAGCTATCAAAAAATGTCTACATCAGTCTTATGTTGAATGTCAATAAAAGAGAGTACCATATTGAACAGCATATATTTTGCCTTATAAAAGCTGTTCAATGATACAATATAATTTACTGCATGAAGGGAGAGTCCATATTATGCCTGAAAAAAAAGAGCGAATTATCACCCCCAAAATAACAAAAAGCTTTTCCGTTTATCTTAGAGAACAGGAAAAGACTGCTGCTACAATTGAATCCTACCAGCGTAGTCTTACTTCATTGTGTAACTTTATTGGCAATGAGCCGGTTACAAAAAGCGCTTTAATTAGCTGGAAGGAAGCTTTGACACAGCAATACGCCCCTTCCAGTGTAAACACAATGCTGGCGGGTATTAACACCTTTTTAAGTTTTATGGGATGGTTTGACTACAAACTCAAGCCCCTTAAAATACAAAGAAACTTGTTTT
>JAAYFX010000317.1 GCA_012728025.1 Clostridiales bacterium | reverse complement strand
CTGAATCACGCAAAGCGCCCATTTGGTTCAGCAATTCACGCATATTTTGAGCGCCAGCGCCTGAAGCTGCTTGATAAGTCATGGAGGTCATCCACTCAATCAAGCCTTTTTCAAACAAGCCGCCCAAGCTCATGAGCATTAAGCTTACGGTGCAGTTACCGCCAACAAAAGTTTTTATGCCTTTTTGAAGACCCGCATCAATCACCTTACGGTTCACTGGGTCTAGCACAACAATGCTGTCATCGGCCATACGCAAAGTGGAAGCTGCATCTATCCAATGCCCCTGCCAACCGGCCGCACGTAAAGGACCATAAACTTCTTTAGTGTAATCGCCACCTTGACAGGTAAGCACTACGTCTAGTTTTTTCAGTGCGTCTAGGTCTGTGGCGCTTTGTAAAGGCTGACCATCAGGACCCGCTTTACCTGCCTGAGAGGTTGTAAAATAAACCGCCTCAATCAAGTCAAAATCGTTTTCTTCCTGCATCCGCTGCATTAGTACCGAACCGACCATTCCGCGCCAGCCAACTAAACCTACCGTGAGTTTACTCATAGTATCCTCTTATTTAAGTGCTTTTAGGGCTTTAACAACAGCAGCACCCATTTCAACCGTGCCTACTTTTGTCATGCCAGCAGAGAGTATATCAGCAGTACGCAAACCTTGATCTAACACGTCACTGACGGCCTGCTCAATCTTTCCTGCCACGTCTGCATTATCAAAAGAATAGCGTAACATCATGGCCACCGATAAAATACACGCCAAGGGGTTAGCCATATTCATACCAGCAATATCGGGCGCTGAACCGTGGCAAGGCTCATACATACCCTTGGCATTTTCATCTAAAGAAGCCGAAGGCAACATACCGATTGAGCCGGTTAGCATCGCCGCTGCATCCGATAAAATATCACCAAACATATTACCGGTGACCACCACATCAAACTGCTTGGGCGCACGCACTAGCTGCATGGCAGCGTTATCAACGTACATGTGCGACAGTTCAACATCTGGGTAGTCTTTAGCCACTTCTTCCATCACATCACGCCATAGCATGGTCACTTCTAGCACGTTGGCTTTATCGACCGAACATAAACGCTTGTTACGTTTACGTGCCATTTCAAAAGCCACTTTAGCAATGCGGCGAATTTCACTTTCTGAATAAACGTAAGTGTTAAAACCTTCTTTTTCGCCATTGTCTAAGGTACGAATACCCCGTGGCTGACCAAAGTAAATGCCACCGGTTAGCTCACGAACAATCATAATATCTAAGCCTGAAACCACTTCAGGCTTAAGGCTAGCAGCATCGGCTAGCTGAGGGTATAAAAGTGCTGGGCGCAGGTTACCAAACAGCGCTAACTCTTTACGAATACCTAGCAGGCCACGCTCTGGACGCAAACTAATGTCTTCTAGCTTATCCCACTTAGGGCCACCCACCGCACCTAGAACTATCGCATCAGCCGCTTTAGCCTTGGCTAGCGTTTCAGGCGGTAAAGGATGACCCGCTGCATCAT
>JAAYFX010000026.1 GCA_012728025.1 Clostridiales bacterium | reverse complement strand
CTTGTCCACAAGGCTTTTTAAGGGGAGCATATTTTTCGCCCTTTCCCCCAAAATATTTTCAAGATATTCCTCCGGCTCCTGCTCCCAGTCTAAAAATGCAGGCTGCACAGCTATGCAAATGCCCATTGCCGCCGCCCGCTCCTGCATCTTTTCGGGGATGAGGTCAGCGTGGATTATTGTATGGCGGTGGTCATCTCTGGGAAAATCAGCAAGAGCCGCCTCAAAGGCCGTAAGGGCCTGATTAACCGCCACATCTCCTATGGCGTGAAGGCTTATTTGAAGGTTTTCTCTGTTTGCTTTTATGCAAAAATCATTAACTTCCTCTTGGGTATACAGAAGAAAACCCTTATTTTCCGGATTGTTTTCATAAGGCTTACTTAGGGCCGCATCTTCAGAGCCAAAGCAACCGTCCAAGGCCAACTTAAAACAGCCGCCTATGCGGGGCAGCTTCCTCTTTGTGACTTTTGGCACATCGGTGGTCTGGAAGAAAATTCTGAAAGCTTGAGGCAGTCCACGGGAGACAAAGCGAATGGTATCAAGGTCAATATCGTTTTTATAGCCCACTCCTTCGGCGGTATGTATAAGGGCAATGCCTTGTCTTGCCAAAATATCCGAAGCGTTTATAAGGCTGCGAAGAACCTTTATGGGGGAAATTTTCTGTGTTATGAAGTTTACTCCCTTGTAAAAGGCATTTTGATACATCCAGCCTGTTTTTTCGTCAAAGCCCTCCTCGTCTTTCACCTCTTGGGGCATAATGTCCAAAAGGGCGGAGTTTGCCACTGCTGCGTGTCCGTCATACTTTACTATCATAAAGGGAACATTGGTCATGCGGTCAAGGTCAGCTTTTTCCGGCAGCCTTTTTTCCGCCACTGTGTGAGCAGAGCAGCCGAAGGCCGGTAGAAAGTCAGCCTTTGGGTTTTTCATAAAATATGCCTTAACCATGCGGGACATATCCTCAAAATCCCTTGCATTTCTCACATCCAAGGTTGACATGAAGGTGGCGTAAGACTCAAAATGCATATGTGTATCCCCAAAAGCCGGCAGCACACAGGCTCCCTTTAAGTCGTGCCTTTTTCCTCGGGCGTATTCCTTTGGAAGCCCGTTTCCCCCGTAAACAATGCGTCCCTTGTGGCAAACCAAGGTGTCAAAGACTCGGTTTTCCTCCTCGCAGGATATAAAAACCCCATTTTCAAATATTTTCATGGTTTCTCCTCCCTTGTTTATTAAAAACAGCAGTCCCCGTAAAGACCATGCGGGTTTATTAAAAGTTTTTTGTACTAAAGATTTCAAAAATATAAAGGAGACAATTTTTATGAAATCCCTCCGCTATACTTTAAAGCTGTGTGTGCCTGTTATGGCCTCTTACATATTTGTTGGCCTTGCCTATGGAATGATGATGAACAAAGCGGGTTATTCCCCCCTGTGGACATTTTTCTCCAGCACCTTTATTTACGCCGGCTCCATGCAGATAGTTCTCATTTCCCTTTTAGCGGCAGGAACTCCTCTTTACACAATTGCCATTATGACTCTTTTCATAAATGCCAGACATATATTTTACGGCATAGGCTTTGTTGAGGAATTTAAAAAAATCGGCGGCTGGAGATACCCCCTTATGGCCCTTACCATGACAGACGAAACCTATTCTGTTCTCTGCTCGGCCCAGTATCCCGAAGGTATGGACAGGCATAAAATAATGCTTTATGTTCAGGTGTTCTGTTATCTTCTTTGGATACTCGCCTCCACCTCGGGAGCCTTGCTTGGGGAGGTTTTGCGCTTTAATATGGAGGGAATTGAATTTACCGCAACGGCATTTTTTGTAACCGTTGTTGTAAGCCAGTGGCAGACGGCAGAATCCCACCTACCTGCCATAACAGGACTTTTAAGCGCTGTTTTGTTCTTTTTCCTTTTCGGTGCAGATAAGTTTATTTTGCCCGCTTTATCTGTCAGCGTGGTGGTTTTGATTATCCATAAAGACCGTATTATGATAAAAAGGGAGGCTCTGGAAAATGTCTGAAACCATATATACGGCTGCTGCCATAGGCATTGCCGCCATAATGACCTATCTTGTCCGAGGTCTGCCCTATATGATGTTCGGCGGAAAAAAGGGGCTTCCCACAATCGTTTTATACCTCGGTTCTGTTTTGCCCCCTGCCATAATGATTATCCTTGTGGTCTACTGTCTGCGCTCCATAGAGCTTAGCGTTTCTCCCTATGGTCTGCCGGAAATAATCTCCGTCGCCTTGGTGGCAATTCTTCAGTTTTGGAGGAAAAATCTTTTTCTAAGCATTTTTATGGGAACCGCCTGCTATATGATACTTATTCGCACGGTTTTTGCCTAAAATTCAATCTAATAAACTTTAGATACCAGCTTATTTCTCATTATATAACAATCAAGCGGATAATAAAGAGCATTTTGACATTTAAGCGGAAAAATATTTTATCACAGCTTCCGAATTTCTTGCTTTTCACCATATAAAGTATTAAAATTAGCTTCATACATATTTTATTTTTACAGGAGTATTTCCATGAAGAAAAGTGCCATAAGCCTTATTGCCATTGTCCTTGTCTTTAGCTTTGTTCTCACTTGCCCTGCCCTTGCCTCGGGAAGCTCTGCCGAGTCTCTTAAAAATGCTGACGCTCTTTATTCCCTTGGACTTTTTAAGGGCACAGGCTCCGGCTATGACCTTGACAGCCCTCCAACAAGGATTCAGGGACTTATAATGCTTATACGTCTTTTGGGCGAAGAACAGGCAGCCCTCTCTTTCGAGGGAAAACACAACCTTAAAGATGTCCCCCCTTGGGCGGACAAATATGTTTCCTACGGTCTTTATAAGGGCTATACAAAGGGAACGGGAGCCGAGAGTTTCAGTCCCGACGATGTTATCGACGGCAAAAGTTATGTGACCTTCCTTCTGCGGGCCTTGGGCTACAACGATGCTGCCGGTGATTTTTCTTGGAACGCCGCTCTTTCTGATTCCGCCGGCTTTGGGCTAATAAGCCCCTCTGCCGCCTCTTCTCTTTCCACTGCTCCTCTAAATAGAGGCGACATGGTTGATTTATCTTTTTGCGCTCTTACCTGTCCTCTTAAGGCTCAGTCAATTTCTCTAGCGGAAAAACTTGTTTCCGCTGGGGTTTTCACAAAGTCACAAGGGGATAAAAACGGTGTTTTAAGCGGACAACTTGTTTATAATTATGTTCCCTATGACAGCTCCACCATAAGCTATGAAAAAAAGACAGTTGCCGGAGTGACGGCGGATATTATAACGGTAAACCTTAATAACTCCCGTGTGTCCGTAAAATCCGCACTGGTTTCAAATACCATAGGGGCAACGGCCCCCTTTTCAAGCATTGTTTCTCAATCGGGAGCAGCAGCCGTAATAAATGCAAATTTCTTTGAAGCCTATGAAAGCTTTAAAATCCCCATTGGGCACATCATGAGTAACGGACAGTTTGTATATGGCGTTTCGGGGCTTTCCTCCTTTGGCTTCACCGAGGATAACAAGGTTGTGGCAGGCCGTCCCGCTTTCTTTTTCAATGTGGCAGTTGAGGGAAATGAGGTCAAAAAATGGCCTTGCTATGAATTAAACTCTATTGCTCAAACCTATTCAAACTCCGTTATCTACACTCCCGCCTATGGCTCTGTGCTCAACATAAAAACAGACGCAACGGCGGTAACCATTACAAACGGCAGAGTTTCTTCAGTTTCACCCTGCTATGCAGGAGATTCTCTTTCCATCCCCGAAGATGGCTATATCCTGTGGCTCGGAGGGGACTATACCTCCACCAGTTACTACACAGCTCCAGAAATAGGCGATAAGGTTTCCCTTACACCATATCTTTTCAAGGCTGATGAAGAAGGCTTTTCTGCCGAAGGGCTTAAATCCCTTATATCCGGCGCACCAAGACTTGTTAAAGGCTCTGCCATAGAAACCTATCTTGACGAGGGCTTTTCAGAGGCTCGCTTTACAACAGCCTCCACACCAAGAACCGCTGTGGGAACCCTGCCTGACGGAAAACTTGTTTTGGTCTCTGTTCAATCAGCCACCATACAAAAGATGCGTGAAATGATGCATACTCTGGGCTGTGTTGACGCTATTAATATGGACGGCGGGGCCTCAACAGCCATGTATTATAAGGGCAGCTATATCCGCTCCTCGGGCAGAAACCTCACCGCTACCTTACAGGTTTTTGTTGACTGAGGGTTCTAGTTCTTTGCCAATGTGTATTTTTGAAAACCATGGGCGGTCACTTCTTAAAGCTGTAAGGCTTTTATGCAGCATGGTTTTAAGCTTAACTATCCAATATAAGAAAAGGCGCAGGGCTTTTTGCCCTGCGCCTTTTCTTATACCCTAAAGTTTTAGACCATTATTTCCTTAATTAAAAACTCCTGCCCGCAGACAAGGCCCTTGTCATAGCTTCGGCATTTGGGGCAGTAGCCCTCGTTTTCAACCACATTGAAAACTGTGCCGCAGTCATGGCATTTTGCCGTTGCGACTATGGTTTCAGCACAATGGCCTGCCGCCCTGCTTTATCTCTGTATTAATTTAATTCCCCATCCGAAACTCTAATGCTCATTTTGTTAAACTCTTCAAAAACCTCATCGGAGCAAAGCCGAGCTTTTTCATCACCCTTTTTATCCAAAACCACAGTACCCCTATCCATCATAATAAGCCTGCTGCCATATTCCAAGGCATAGCGCAGATTGTGGGTCACCATGATTGCCGTAAGCTTTTTTTCCCGAATCAGCCTGTCTGTGAGCAGCATTATAACCTCGGCAGTTTTAGGGTCCAACGCCGCTGTATGCTCATCCAACACCAGAAAATCAATAGGGGTTAGGCTTGCCATCAAAAGTGAAATGGCCTGCCTTTGTCCTCCGGATAAGGCGCCCATTTTTACATCAAGCTTATCTTCAAGACCCAGTCCCAAATCTGCAAGTTGCTCACAGTAAAAGCCCTTCCTTCTCCTGTTTATTCCAAAGCTAAGGCCAAATCTTTTTCCCTTGTTGTTCGCCAAAGAGAGGTTTTCCAGTACGGTAAGGTTTGGCGCTGTGCCCATGGCCGGATTTTGGTGAACCCTGCCAATTCGGCGGCATCGAACAAAGTCTTTTTCCTTGGCTATGCTTTTGCCGTCTATCAAAACGTCTCCCCGCTCTATGGGAAGATTGCCGCAGATTATGTTTAAAAGGGAGGTTTTGCCGCTACCGTTTCCACCCACCACAGAGACAAACTCCCCATCCTCAACGGAAAGCTCAAAGTCTTGGAAAAGCCTATGCTCCGTCGCCTCGCCGGAATTGAAAATTTTTGTTACATTCTTAATTTCAAGCACGGATAATCTCCTCTCCCCGACGTCCGGAAAACACCAGCACCAGTAAAAACAAAACAGCGGTTACAAGCTTTAAAAGGTTTGCGGGAAGCCCTAAGCTCAAGGCGGCGCTTATGCAGGCTTTGTATAAGATGCTGCCGATTATTACCGCCGTTGTTCCCCGCACAAAGCTAAGCTTTCGGAAAAGTGAGATGCCGATTATAACGCTGGCAAGGCCGAACACCACCTGCCCTGTTCCCATGGTGGCGGAAAAGCTTCGCTGCTCATGGCAGACTATGGCTCCCGCCAAGGCAATCAGGGAGTTTGAAATCACAAGGCCCAAAATTTTTACCCTTCCCTTGTCCTGTGCCAAAGCTGTGACAAGATTTGCGTTATCGCCGGCGGCACGAAGCAAAAGACCGGATTTTGTGGAAAAATATAAGTCTAGCAAAATTTTAAATATAAGGGCCAAAAGGCATACCACTATAAGTTTTCTGTAAAGCAGGGAAAGGCCGCCAAAAACTGCCATGGTGGGGGCGGCGGAAAAAATTGTGTCCGTTGTGCGGGGTATTATAAGGTTTGAGCCGCCGATTTGAAGGTTTATAGAAAACAGCGCCGTCATGGTGATTATTCCCGCCAAAAGGTCACGAATATGGAGCTTCACATGGATAAACCCTGTGAAAAATCCTGCCAAGGCCCCCGCCAAAAGGGCGGCCGCTAAGGTAAGGTAGGGGTCACAGCCCTTAGACAGCAAAACCGCCGTAACGGCAGCCCCCAAAGGGAAGCTGCCGTCCGTTGTAAGGTCGGGAAAGTCAAGTATAGAATATGTTATATAAACTCCGTAGGCTATAAAAGCATAAATCAGACCTTGTGTTAAGGTGCTGACTACCATTTCCAGCATTCTTATTCCTCCAATATACCTCTTGCTTAAAGTTCCCGTTCCTATCTTAAGTCTTTATGACTCTATGGCGACAGCGGCTATATCTTCGGGAATTTCCATCCCCAATGTGCCGCAGGCTTCACGGTTTACATACACACCGTATTCGCTGATGGTTTCAAAAGGAATTTCCTTGCAGGTAGCCTCGTCCTTAAGTACTTTTGCCGCCATGGCGCCTGTCTGTTTGCCAAGCTTAATATAATCAATTCCCGCCGCCGCAGCACAGCCGATTTTAACCTGCTCCACCTCGGAGCCGTAGACGGGGATGCCGGCTTCTCCGGTTTTTTCTAAAATAGAGGCCAAAACACCCACAACATTGTTATCCGTAAGGTTTGAAAGGCAGTCTACCCCACGGGAAATAAGGGTGTCGGCAGCCTGAGTCACCTCTGACTGAGCGCTTACGCCCAAAGTTTCTATGGTAAAGCCATAGGCTTCTGCCTTTTCCTCATATTCCGCAATGGCGGAAACGGAGTTCGGCTCGCTTGTGGTGTAAATTATGCCAATGGTTTTAGCCTCGGGCTGCATTTTGCGGATAAGGTCGAGCTGAGCCTCCACAGGCAGCTTGTCGGAGGTTCCTGTAACATTGCCGCTGTCAAGGTGGGCGGCTTCGGGGTCTGTTATGGCAGTGAAGATAACAGGGATGTCCTTATCCTCAGCGGCGGCATAGCAGGCTGTTGCCGAAGGGGTTGCAATTGCGCACATAAGGTCAACATTTTCAGCAGAAAAGCTCTGGCCTATTTGTATGGCAATATTGTCATCAAAGGCGGCATTCTGGTAAATGACCGTAAAGTCCTCCCCCTCTTTAAGCCCCGCTTCTTCAAGGCCCAGAAGAAAACCCTCTCGGCAATTATCCAAAGATGCGTGTTCGCCGTATTGTGAGATGCCTATGACATAGGGCTTTGACTCTGCCTTCGTGCAGGCAGAAAGGGACAGGCCCATAGATAGGGCAAGGGCAAAACAGCCAAGTTTTTTAAAGTTTAGTTTTTTCATATTAATTATTCTCCTTTTAAGCGATAACCTGTCGGTAGTTCTCTTTTTCTCCATTTCTTGTATGGGTATGGACTTTTCACACAGGTCTTTTTCAGCCCCGCCATCGCCCGCTTATTTTTATTTTCATCTTGCTTTTCTCCCTTCAAAACAAAAAAGCCCTGCCCCAAAACTGGGACAAGACAAATTTCCTGCGGTACCACCCAAGTTGGCGCAAAGCGCCCTCTCGTTTCACGCACATTAATACGTGCCGGCTGGATAACGGGTCCGGTTCCCGTCAGCTACTACTCGCCAAAAGGCTTTCGTCTGCCCTCATCAGTCCATTCACCCTTTGCCGTCCTGCCGCAATCACACCGCCTGCGACTCTCTTTAAGGCTAAACAAAAAGCTACTAATCTGAATCAAAGGTTTGTTTTTTTAATTGCTTGAATTATAAAGCAAGCCGGCTTTATTGTCAATAGAAACTTTTTGTAAGAATTTTTTTCGTGCAAAAGCTAAAAACTTGTGGTAAAATGCGGAATACTGTTTTTATTCTTATGTCCATAGGAGGACCTTATGACCCGAGAAACTGTTCATATAGTGGCAAGCTCCGGCTGTGAAAAGGTTTCATTTTCCCGCCGCTCTCCCCTGCGCTTTATCTGCCGTGCCATGCATGCGGGGTTTTTTATCGTTATCGGAACCCTTTTATCCGGTGTTTGCGGAGGGCTTTTCTTTCCGCACAATCCAGAGGCCGCAAAGCTTTTATCCGCCTGCGCCTTTTCCTCCGCCCTTATCATGATAGTCCTTATAGGCGGAGAGCTTTTTACAGGCTCCAGCATGATTATGGCTATTTCCTTCTTTGAGAGAGACTGCCGTATCTCCGACGTGCTTAGGGTCTGGCTTTTTTGCTATTTGGGAAACTTTATCGGCATCCTTTTTCTCTGCGCCCTCTTTTCTTTATCCGGCACCATCAGCCCCCAGATTATATCTTATATATCCCTGTCTTTTGAAACAAAGCTTTACTCCCCTTGGTACACTCTTTTCATAAAAGGGGCTCTTTGCAACCTTCTTGTCTGCATTGGTGTTTTTTCAAGCTATCGCCTGAAATCCGAGGGGGCAAAGGCTCTCATCATTTTTATAGTTATCTTAGGCTTTGTGCTTTTGGGACTTGAGCACTCCATTGCAAACATGGCAAGCTTCTCCTTTTCCGCCATGCTTCTGCCCAAATCCGACTTTGCCGCCATGGCAAAAAATCTTTTTTGGGTTTCGATGGGCAACATTGCCGGCGGAGTTTTTCTTTATGCCCTGCCCTTGTGGTTTTCTGCGGAAAAGAAAGAAGATAAGTGATAATATTATACGGCGGG
>JAAYFX010000294.1 GCA_012728025.1 Clostridiales bacterium | reverse complement strand
GCGGGGCACGAAAAGCCTTCCGGATATGGCCGCCATATCCTCACGACTAGACAGTCTTTACGGTGCGAGGATAAGGCCCCTAGTCCGTAAAAAAGGCGAAATCCATGCAATCGGCTTTTTCGCTGACTTTGCAGATGACAGCTTTATCCCCGAAAAAAGCAGCAATCTGGAAGACATGGCCGCCCTATTAGGAGAAATGCTTCTCAATCCGGCAAAAAGCGGCTCCTTTCTCAGAGAAGACTATATCGAAAGCGAGAAGGAAAAGCTTCTTGACCTTATTCGTGGCCGCATAAACGACAAAAGGGCATATTCCATGCAGCGGTTATTAGAGCAGATGTGCGCCATGGAAAACTACGGCACAGACCCCCTCGGCTCCGAAACAGAGGTAGAAAGCATCACAGCGGCAGAACTCACCCGCCACCTAAACAGCCTGCTTTCAGATTCCCCCATGGAAATTTTCTATTGCGGCAGCGCCCCTGCCCATCAGGTTAAAGCTTGCGTAACTTCAGCATTCTCAGGTCTTTCCCGCAACGATACAGAGCCGGATTTAGGCACAGATATTCGTATGAATCCCCTTGAGGAAAAGCCCCGCTATTTTGAAGACAGGCTGCAAGTCACTCAAGGAAAGCTTGCTTTGGGCTTTCGTCTTGGCGACTGTATGGAAGAACCAAATGCTGCGGCCATCAGGGTTTTCAATGCGATATACGGCGGCAGCGTAACTTCAAAACTTTTTATGAACGTCCGTGAAAAGCTTTCCCTTTGCTATTTTGCCAGCTCCAGCATAGACCTACACAAGGGCGTAATGGCCGTTTCCTCAGGCATAGAGTTTTCAAAATACGACGACGCTCTAGCTGAAATATTAACCCAGCTTGAGGAAATCAAAAAAGGTAATATCTCCGATTACGAGCTTACAGCGGCAAAACGCTATATCGCCAGTGACTACCGTGCCTTTGAAGATTCCCCCAACGCCTTGGAGGACTACTATCTAAATCAGGCCCTTATAGGGCCGGATTTCACCCCCTTGGAAATGGCAGATCTTGCCGAAAAAGTCACAGTGGCGCAGGTAGTAGATATAGCAAAAGGCATAGAGCTTGATGCCATATACTTTTTGCGTGGCAAGGAGGAAAGCTGATGGAAGAAATCCGATATAACAATATAGGCGAAACCCTTTTAAGAAAAAAGCTCCCCAACGGCCTTACAATAAATATTGTTCCAAGGCCGGAGTTTTCCAAGGCTTTCGCAACCTTCACCACAAACTACGGAGGGGCAGACCGCCGCTTTAAGCTCGGCGGTAAATGGATAGACACTCCCGCAGGAGTCGCCCATTTTTTAGAACACAAAATGTTCGATATGCCCGAGGGAAATGCCCTTAACACCCTTTCCGCAAACGGTGCCTCACCAAACGCTTTCACAAGCTCCGGTATTACGGCCTACCACTTTGAAAGCACCACCGGCTTCGAGGAAAACCTCGAAACCCTCCTTAACTTTGTCTCCACAGCCTACTTCACCCCCGAAAGCGTGGAAAAAGAGCAGGGCATCATAGGTCAGGAGATACGCATGGTCGAGGACAACTCCGGCTATGTAGTATACAACAATCTTCTCCGCTGCCTGTACGAGCACAACCCCGTACGGGATTCTGTGGCAGGAACAATCGAGAGCATTGCCGAAATAACAGATAAAACCTTATACCACTGCCATAAGGTTTTCTATAATCCCTCTAATATGAGCCTTGCCGTTGTCGGGAATGTAAACCCGCAGTCCGTTGTTGACGCCGCCATGAGAATACTTCCCAAGGAAGCGGGGGAAATACCCCAGCGTGACTACGGTCCCGAAGAAAAAGGATACCCCAACACCCCAAAAATTGTCCAAGAGATGGAAGTCTCCGCTCCTCAGTTTCTATTTGGCTCAAGCCTTCTCCCCGCTCCGCAGGGAAAGGAACTTTTAAAGCAAATGCTAGTTGGCAGAATTGCCCTTCGCCTAATAATGGGCCGTTCCTCAGCCTTTTACACAAGACTTTATGCCGAGGGCCTTATAAACAGCAGCTTTGACTACGAGCTGGACTACACCGCAGGCACAGCAATGCTCCTTGCCGGAGGGGAAAGTCGGGATGTTTCCGCCGTTATGCAAGAGTTTAATGCCGAAATTTCAAAAATAAACGAGAACGGTCTGGATTCAGAGCTTTTCGCAAATGTAAAAAAGGCTCAGTTTGGTTCAGCCATCCGCTCCCTTGGCTCATTTTCCTCAACAGCCCACAGCCTTGTTCAAGGTTCTTTTTCAGGTTACTGCCCCTTCGACAGCTTCGAGCTAATTGATACCATAACAATTAAAGATGCGGAAGATTTTATAAAAGAAAACCTGTCCGAAAAAAAGCTAGCCCTGTCAATAATAAACCCCATAAGCAAATAAAATAAGGGTGCGGTATAGCTTCCGTACCCCGTACATACACGAAAGGACAGAGAAAATGCCTATAAGCGTACCCAACGGCACCATCACCTTCCCCATATTCGGGGATAGTTTTTCTTTAAATCCAAGCTCAAGCTTTGAGTTGTTCGGCTTCACAGTCCATTGGTACGGCGCTATAATTGCCTTGGGCTTTCTTCTTGCTGTAATATACACCTGCCGAAGATGCCCCGATTTTGGGCTTACTTCCGATAATTTTATAGATGTCCTCATATACGCCGTTCCGGCCGGCATAGTCGGAGCAAGGCTTTATTACGTCATCTTCAATTTCTCATTATATCGGGATAACCTTATCGACATATTCAAAACTTGGAACGGCGGAATGGCTATCTACGGCAGCATAATCGGCGCCGCCATAGCCGTTGCAATCTTCTCAAAAATAAAAAAAATACCCATGGGGGCAATTTTAGACCTTGGCGGTCTGGGTCTGCTCATAGGTCAAACAGTCGGTCGTTGGGGCAACTTCATAAATCGGGAGGTTTACGGCAGAAAAACGGAAATATTCATTCGCATGGGTCTAACAGACACTGCCGGCAACACGATATACGTACACCCCACCTTCCTTTACGAATCTATTTGGAACCTTCTGGGTCTGCTCATCCTTCATATTTACTCAAAAAAAGGAAAGCGCCGCTACGACGGTCAGCTTTTCGCCATGTACGTATTCTGGTATGGAATTGGGCGCATGCTCATAGAGGGCATCCGCTCAGACACCCTCATGCTTTTCTCAACGGGCATCCGTGTTTCCCAACTCCTCGCCGGTCTAAGCGCCCTTGCCGCCGCCGTATACCTATTTGCAAAAAGCAGGCACCCCCAGCCGGAAATGCTTGTGGATAAGCAAAAACGGCAGACCGCCGAAGATACGGAAAACGAAGCTCACACATAAGCATAAGTAAGTAAAACAGCAAACATTATATGTATACCACAGCCACAAATAAGGAGGAATTAAAATG
>JAAYFX010000302.1 GCA_012728025.1 Clostridiales bacterium | reverse complement strand
CGAATTTCCTCCTTCGGAGGGCAGAAAAAACGGCACGAGTCAAGGTTAAACTATGCGGGCTTGCGCCCGACCTTGACCCATGCCGCTATTTCTGCGGGATGGCAACCAAGGCAATCAAGCATAGCTTGATATAATCCCCTCAAAGCACACAGCTGAAAAATATAAAGCTGTGGGTAAAAGGGGGCTATATTTTTATGCCATATAAAGGGAAAATCAGTCCGGAAGAAAAGATGGAGGTCGTCGAGGCATATTTGGATGGAGAAATTGGGTCAGCTGAAATCATAGACAAATATGGAATTGTGAAAGCTACCTTCCAATGTTGGGTCAGGCTATACAAAACACGGGGACCGGAAGGGCTAATCCCCGCAACAACAACCCGCAAGTATGCACCTGAGTTAAAAATTAAAGTTGTGGAGGAATACCTTCGTGGAGGAGTGTCCTTGTTTTCACTTTGCGAAAAATATAATATTTCCAATCATAGTATGGTGCAACAATGGATTAAGAAGTATAATAGCCATGAAGTCTCTAAACCTCAATACGAAGGAAGTGACATCATGGCAAAAAGCAGAGCCACCAGCATAGAAGAGCGAGAGGAAATTGCTCAGTATTGCATTTCCCAAGACAAAAACTACCTAGAGGCCGCCGCAAAATACCATGTGTCCTACGCTCAGGTCTACAACTGGGTAAAGAAGTATGAGCAGCAGGGCCTGTCCGGTCTGGAGGACCGCCGTGGAAAGCGCAAGCCCGAGGAGGCTCTGACAGAGCTGGAGCTTGCCAAGCGCAAAATCAAGGAGCTAGAGAATCAGCTTCTTATGGCTAAAATAAGGAATGATTTATTAAAAAAAGTAAGGGAGCTAGAAGGGAGGCGACGCTAAGCCCCGTGCGCAACGAGCTGACATACCTCTCGATTCAAGCTTTGCACCAGGAGAAGGGGTATTCTATTTTTAGTTTGTGCGAAATGGGCAACGTGAATCGAAGCGCCTATTACAACTGGCTTCGAAGGAAAGAAAGTTTCCGAGAACAGGAAAATAGGGGCATTTTACTTGAAATTAGCGCTTTGCAGAAAAAGTACAATGGCATATTGGGTGTCAGGCGGATGACCATGTACCTGAATAAGAAGCGCAAAAAGAGATTGAACCGCAAGCGAATCCACCGCATTATGAGGCTCTTTGGTCTACTGTCTGTGATTCGGCGCAAGCGCCCCAAATACCAGCGCACAAGGCCGGAAATGACCGCAGGGAACATTCTAAATCGAGAGTTCACGGCTGGCAGCATCAACGAGAAATGGCTCACAGATGTGACGGAGTTCAAATATGGGTCTGGACAAAAGGCATACCTTAGCGCAATACTTGACCTAAAAGACCGGCGCATTGTGGCTTATGTGCTAGGGCACAGCAATAACAATTCTTTGGTTTTTCAAACAATGGATGCCGCAATCGCAAGGAACCCCGGGGCAAAACCTCTGCTTCACAGCGATAGAGGGTTTCAATATACGAGCCGTGTGTTTTGGTCGAAGCTGAATGCGGCCGGCATTACACAGAGCATGTCTCGTGTGGGGCGCTGCATAGACAATGGACCAATGGAGGGGTTCTGGGGCATCTTGAAAACAGAGATGTATTACAGGCAGAAATTCCATAGTTTTGGGCAACTCAAGGAAGCGATTGATACTTATATTCAATTTTATAATACCGAAAGGCTGCAGGAGCGCTTAGATTGCTGCTCACCGATGGAGTACCATCTCCTCCATTCTTAAGCGAAAAAAGCACCGAAGCTTTTTGGGTGGATACCTTTAACCTTTTTTCCTTATTATATGCAAATGAAGAAATCCATGTTTTTTTGTCGGCTGATGTGCCGGCATTTTTTGTTTTAAGGCAAAGAAAAGGAGGAATCAGACTAAAAAATCTGATTCCTCTTTTGTGCTGTATGCTTGACAGGGGACGGCTCAAGCTATGCTTGATTGCCTTGTTTGCCATCCCGCAGAAGAAGCGGCATGGGTCAAGGT
>JAAYFX010000303.1 GCA_012728025.1 Clostridiales bacterium | reverse complement strand
TTTTTGAGGCGTAATTTTCATTAATTTTTGTTATTGTTAGGTTTGATTCGTAGTTAATATCGCATGCAACAAAGATGCGTTTTCCTGCGTATTTCATAATATTTCATCCTCCTTGTAAAATAGAACGCTAAATGCCAGCGGGATGCCGGATATAATAAATAGCGGCCCGCGGATATTATTGTAGCGCTTTTCGCCTTTATCAATTAAGGCTTTTAATTCAGCAGCTTGCTCCATATCGCCCGATGCTAATGCATGGTTGTAGTCGATTTTTTTCAAACCAATATTTCGGTTAAGCGCCATTAATAAACTGAGTGCTGCAATTAATAATATTAATGATTGCCATGCGGCGATTTTAATTTTTCTCATATTTTGTCCTCCTTGCGCTTGCGCGCGTTATATCTATAGTAGGCCCATCCATGCGGGTTTTTGTATCCGCGTTTAATTCCAAGCTCGATTAAATCTTGCAAGGTTTCGGCGATTCGCTCTGCAAACCCGCGCTTGCGACGTTTTGCGCGCTCAATGCGAACGAGCTCGGCTTGCTCTTCGACTTTTGTTTCGGCCTGGGTTTTCCCGTTGTCATGTTCGCAATAAGGGCAAATTGGACCGTTGCCGGCATAAACGCGATAGCATCCGCCGCACTCACGGATGGTGACTTCGTTGGCCTCATGATATGACCTGCGAACGCGCGTATCGAGAGTCCAGTTGTAATCCTCCGTTGGTAGTCCGTGGGTGAACACATTTCCAACAAGGTCATAAATTGTCGCACGCTTGTTAGGCTTTGGCCTTAAAACGCGGGTTGCCTGTTGGATATAAAGCGCCGTTGATTTTGTCGGGCGCAATAATATGGCAACCTCGGCATCCGGAACATCGAAACCCTCACCGAACAGGTCAACGTTCGTTAAGCACATGATCTCACCAGCTTTGAAAGCATCAACGATACGCTTGCGCTCGACTGATGGAGTCGTTGCGTCAAGATGCGTGCATCCAAGCTCGGACGCAAGGGCTTCACTAAATGCTACTGATGGCGCGTAAATTATGGTCTTGCGGGCGGGGTCAATATATTTTGCAACATCGCCGTATATTTTAGAGCGGAGCATAATATCGCCAACCGCAGCGGCATCATAATCGCTACCACGCTCGACCATAATATCGGACGGCTTAATTGATGCGATGCTCGGCGCGTAATAGTCATAAGGCGCGAGATATCCGTTGTCAATAAGCCAGTCGGCCGTTACGCCCTTGACGAGCGCATCAAAGAGGTCGCCAAGCGGCGCGCCATCAAGGCGGACAGGCGTAGCGGTGAGGCCGATGACGTAAGCATCAGGCCATCGCTCGATAATATTCGTCCACTGCTTCGCGGTTGCATGATGCGCCTCGTCAAAAATAATCATGGTAGGCGGGATATCATGCGGCGTGCGGCGCTGTACCATACCGATGTAAATGTTATCGGTTGGTATATTAAAGCGCTCAAACGTCTCAAGCGTCTGGTCTAATAACTCACGGCGGTGGACGTAAAAGTGAACGTATCCGCCGCGCTTGACATGTTCGTAGGCAATGGCCGCAAAAAGAACGGTCTTGCCGGCCCCGCATGGTAGCACGGCGAGCGGTGATTTTGAGCCGCCCGCAATGGCTTGCTGCATATCGGCATAAAGGTCAGATTGGTAGTTGCGGAGTTTCACAATTTACCAGCTCTTCTTATTGCGCGCATTAATTTGTTAAAGGATGCAAACTGCTCACCGATTAGCGCATTAAGATTTTCTTCAATTCTTAAGAAATATGCAGCAACTTGGCGCTCGTATTGTTTATGCTTTGGAAGCATGCGCCCGTTAAGCCTTTTATATTCGGCATTATTTGATGCTTGATTCATCATTGAGCCATAAACGGCAACGCCGAGTAGCTTATCATCCTCAAAAACGCCGACATTTATTTTGCCAAAATATGACGCCCACGTCTTTGAGTAATGATTTTTAACTATCATTTCTTTTGCGGTTTCATAATCTACCTCACGAAAGGTTAATGTTTTCTCAACCTTTTCATCCCCGTACATGAGTTTTAC
>JAAYFX010000293.1 GCA_012728025.1 Clostridiales bacterium | reverse complement strand
GACGGCTATAAGCAAAGCGCCACCGCCAATTTGTCTTATAAAATCGGCAAGGTGTTTACCATAACGGCTTCAACAGACAGAAACGGCAGCATAAGCCCCTCGGGCACTGTAAGTGTTCTTGAAACAGGCTCTCAGGAGTTTAAAATTACACCGATTTCCGGTTATGCTGTAAGTGATGTTTTGGTAAACGGGGCTAGTGTTGGGGCTGTTTCCAGCTATACCTTTTCAAATGTAAAGTCTAACCAAAGCATTTCTGTAAGCTTTAAAAGCAATGTGCAGATACCCTTTACAGATGTTTCAAAGAATGACTGGTTTCATGAGGCAGTGTCTTTTGCCTATGGAAGAAGCCTTTTTAACGGTGTCTCAAACACAAGCTTTGCGCCAAACGCCACTATGGAAAGGGGGATGTTTGTAACTGTTTTGGGGCGCTATGCCGGTGTTTCAAACAGCCTAACTTCCGGCATTGGCATAGTTAACGGAACAGGAGTAAACATCCGAAAGGGGCCTTCAACAGATACGGAGGTTGCCGGTTTTGTTTCGAATAAATACACGGCAGTGCAGGTGCTTTCAAAAAGCGGAGACTGGTATCAGGTGAAATACGGAACGGTCACAGGCTATATAAGAAACGACCTCATTAAGGTTTACAACGGCAATTACACAGACCTCAAAAGCGGCCAATATTACAGCCCATATGCGGAGTGGGCCTGCCTTACGGGGATTGCAAGTGGAACAGCCTCGGGGACTTTCTCGGCAGGAAACAATATCAGCCGTGAGCATATGTGCCTGATGCTTTATAATTACACTCAGGTCTATGGAAAGACTCTGCCAAAAGTACAGGAGAAAATAAACTTTACAGATGACGCTGCCATAAGCGCCAATGCAAAAACCGCTGTATATGCTCTTTCACAAGCGGGAATTATAAATGGCATGGGTGACGGGAGCTTTTCGCCCCAAGGCAGCGCTACAAGGGCGCAGGTAGCCCAGATGTTTATGAAGTTGGTTAAGGCTCTGGGATAAAACAAAAACACAAAAAATGTCGTGACAGCTAAAGTATTGTATACACTGTCACGGCATTTTTATATTTATAGAGAAGTTCTTGTCAGATTTTGAGAAAATAAAATAAAAATTAACAAAATGTTCTTCATATGGGTAAAATGTGTGATAATATTATTATCTGCGGATACATCTAGCTTACTTGTACCATTTAATAAGCCATACCGCAGAACACATATGACTCATTAAGGGGTTTGAGCAATGTCGTTTCGTGTTTCCTCAACAAATAAAGATAAAGATATTCCTGTGTATGTCTCCGTTCCGGAAATATGCCCCTTGCCTGAAACGGGGCTAAGTGCTCAGCAGGTACAGGAGAGGGCCGCAAACGGTCTTTTAAACGAGGCGATAGAACCGCCTTCAAAAACCGTTGGCCAAATAATTGCCGGAAATCTGCTTACCTATTTTAATATAGTTTTCTTTACCCTTGCCGCCTGTATTATAGCTGTTGGCTCATGGCTTAACCTTACCTTTATGCCGGTGGTCATAGCAAACATCTTAATAGGTATTATACAGGAGCTTCGGGCTAAGAAAACTCTGGATAAGCTGAGTATACTAAACACCCCTAAAGGTGTTGCCGTTAGGGACGGACTTACAAAAACCTTAAATGTTGAGGAGCTTGTTCGGGACGACATTGTTATTTTTGCCACCGGAAACCAGATTTACGCTGATGCTGTTGTGGTGTCCGGCGAGTGTCTTGTCAATGAGGCCCTTATGACGGGTGAGGCTGATGAAATTAAAAAGTGCGTCGGTGACGAGCTTATGTCGGGAAGCTTTATCGTCAGCGGCAGTGTGCGGGCAAGGCTTACTCAGGTGGGAAAAGATTCTTATGTTTCCCGCCTTACTCTGGAATCGAAAAAAAGCGGAGGCAAAAAACAGTCGGAGATGATGCGCTCTCTTACAAGCCTTGTAAAGTGGATAGGAATTATGCTTATTCCCATAGGCGCCGCCCTTGCGGTAAAAGAGATTGTTTGGCTTCAGCAGTCTGTCGAAAGCGGCGTGGTTCATACTGTCGGCGCCCTTGTTGGCATGATTCCCGAGGGCTTGTATCTTCTTACCAGTATGGCTTTAGCGGCGGCTGTGGTTCGCCTTGCTCAAAGAAAAACTTTGGTTCACGACATGAACTGCATAGAAACTCTAGCCAGAGTTGATACCCTTTGTGTGGATAAAACAGGTACGATTACCGAAAATAAAATGATAGTTGAGGATATTGTCCTTTTATGTGAGGACCGCTTTATAGCAGACGACATCAGAATGATAATGTCCGATTATGTATATGCAATGCAGGACGATAATGACACAATGGCCGCCCTTCGCAGATATTTCAGTGGTGAGCGCAACCAGACGGCGATTGAGACTTTGCCCTTCAGCTCGAAGAATAAATACGGCGGGGTATCCTTCCACGAGGATGAAACCTATGTCTTAGGTGCGCCGGATGTAATTTTAGGAGAGAGCTATGAGGAATATCGTGAGCTGATTGAAAAGTATTCAAAAAAAGGCTGCCGTGTTTTGCTTCTTGCCCTTTATGATGGAAAGCTCTCAGATATGACACTGGCAGGGGAGCTTATGCCTTTGTCTCTTGTACTGCTTGCAAATAAAATACGTAAAAACGCCCCTGAAACCTTCCGCTTTTTTGCAGAGCAGGGTGTTTGCGTAAAGGTTATATCAGGGGATAACCCCTTGACAGTTTCCGATGTGGCAAAGCGGGCAGGCATAGAAAATGCTGAAAAGTATATAGACGCAAGAGAGCTTGATACGGATAAAAAGCTATCTGCTGCCGCCTTGGAGTATACAGTTTTCGGCAGGGTTACACCAGACCAGAAGCGAAAGCTTGTGCGGGCAATGAAGTCAGGGGGAAAAACCGTTGCCATGACAGGTGATGGCATAAACGATGTTTTGGCCTTAAAAGAGGCCGACTGCGGGGTAGCCATGGCCTCAGGCAGTGAGGTTGCCTGTCAGGTTTCCCATATTGTTCTTATGAATTCAAACTTTGCCTCCATGCCCTCTGTTGTTATGG
>JAAYFX010000292.1 GCA_012728025.1 Clostridiales bacterium | reverse complement strand
TGACCATAATAATTGCATCATATTGTAGTCTGATGATTACCATGGGTGCATCATTAATGTGAAAAGTACTTGCTGTAGAGGCTTTTAGGGGCATAAAAAAACGTTAAGGCAACTGATACGATTGTATCAATTGCCTTAACTGCTATGGTGCGAGTGACGGGACTTGAACCCGTACGCCATAGACACACGCCCCTCAAACGTGCCTGTCTACCAGTTCCAGCACACTCGCATGTTTAATGCGCCCTAACGACGCAAGAGCTATTATAACAGAAACGCAAGTTTTGTCAACAGGTATTTTTCTAAAATTCGCCCTTAACTTACACGGGGCACAGAGAGCCTTTCTTCCGTGAAGGTAAGCATCATAAGCAAAACACCGATAAGCGCCACCGCCCCATATGAAAGAGGCAGCAAATAGGTCTGGTTAAGATATGAATAGTAGCATATAAAAGAGGCAAAAGAAGTCAGCAGCATCACAGGGGCATACCTCTTATAAAGTATAAAGGGCATTACAGTAAGCACGTCTGCCATGAAGAAATACCGGTCGTGCATATGGGTCAAAAGGAAGGGGATCCCAACTGCAAAAAGTATGGCAAAGCCCAAAAGAGCTTCATTGCTAAGCTGATTTCTTTTTGACCAGCCTCTTATGGTGAGACAGAAAACAAATAAGAAGGCAGCAGCTATGCCAAACGCCGAAAGGGCGGCGGCATTAGCTCCGCCGTCTATAAGGGCAAACAGGGAAGGGGAGTTATAGTTTAGTCCCGAGCCGACTGTGTCCGCCTGATTAAAATAGAGCATAAAAGCATCCATAAAGGGTCTGCCCATTAAAACAGCGGGCATAATCAGGATAATGTAGCTTACCGGAAAAATGAAAAAATGCCAAAACTTTATTTTTTTCGCAAACAGCAGTATGAGAAACAGGGGCATTATAAAAACCGCCTGAAGCTTAAAGCCGAAAGATAAGGCCATGCAAACCATAGAAAGCTTTGGCCTGCCTGAGAGCACAAGCCACAGGGCTAATACTATAAATGAGACATATATGCTGTCACACTGGCCCCACATGGCGCCGTTTATTACAACTGTTGGCAAAAGCAGGGTGATAAGGTAGGCGCCAAGGCGCTTTGGAACAGAGCGGGTGAATACACCTGCAAGCTTCATCATGCCAAAGGCCAGAACAAGGTCGAAAAATATGGAGGAGAGCTTTATAAGGTGAAGGTCGCTTAAAGGTATATAGGAGAAGGCCGCAAGCAAATAAAGATAGGGAAAGTTGTAGTTGCCGACACTGGTAGAAAGACCCTGAAAGCCGCCGCTATCACGAAAATACTGCACCCATTTAGACAAAAAGGTGTTATAGTCCCCGCTTTGATAATCCATGAACCATGCTCGGAGGGCAAAGGCCAGACCAAGGGCGATAACGGTAAGAGCAATATACCTGCCTTTCCCCAATAGCCCCTCAACCCAAGGGATTAAAAGAGCGAGTATAAGAAGGGCGGCAAATAAAAAAATAATTTCTCCTTGCATTTGAAACCTCCCGAGAGTAAGCAGCGCAACACCGTCTGAAAAGATGGAGCAAGCGTAAAACCGCATATAAAACAAAAATGACGACCGGAAACTATCCCGCCGTCTAAAAAATGCACAATTATTTCCTTAAAAGTCTTGACATTGCGCCGAAAATGATGATATAATAACACACTATGTGTGCGTATAGAGATACATACCCCATTTTCTATTCCTACTTCACATTCTATCAGCAAATTTAAAAAAAGCAACATCTTTTTTTATTTTCAATCAACTTACCCGTGCGTTTCATATTACGCCACGCTGCATATAACAAAACTAAGGAGTGATGGTCAATGCCACATGACGTTCTTTACGGGAAAACCCTGCGTAAAAGTTATGCCAGAACTAAAGAAATACAGGATATGCCGAACCTGCTGGAAATCCAGAGGGAATCTTATACTTGGTTTCTAAATGAGGGGCTGCGTGAGGTTTTTGCGGACGTGGATTCCGTTTCGGACTATTCCGGCAACCTTGAGCTTAGCTTTGTGGATTATTCCATGAACGAAAAGCCCAAATATACCGAGGAGGAGTGCAGGGCACGGGACGCCACCTATGCCGCCCCCCTTAAGGTGGGAGTGCGCCTTCGCAACAAGGAAACCGAGGAGATTAAAGAGCAGGAGATATTCATGGGCGATTTTCCGCTCATGACAGACAGCGGCACCTTTATTATAAACGGAGCCGAGCGGGTTATCGTTTCCCAGATAGTTCGCAGCCCCGGAATATATTATGATAAAAAAACGGACAAAAGCGCAACCAGCATTTGCAGCGCAACTGTCATTCCTTATCACGGCGCATGGTTGGAGTATGAAACTGACTTAAACGACGTTTTTTATGCCCGTATAGATAAAAACCGTAAAATCCCTGTTACTTGGCTTTTACGGGCTATTGGCCGTCGTGACGAGCAAAAACCTCACACATGGCTGTCATGTGCCGGCGGCGGGGCCGGTGCCGTTACCAATGAGCAGCTACGTGAGATTTTTGGTGATGACGAGAAGGTGATGGCAACCCTTGAAAAGGACCCCTGCCTTTCCAGAGAAGAATCCCTTATCGAGGTATACAGAAAGCTCCGCCCTGGCGACCCCCCCACTGTGGAGAGTGCTGAAACCCTTCTGGACAATCTCTTTTTTGATAAGCGCCGCTATGATATTTCCAGTGTCGGCCGCT
>JAAYFX010000025.1 GCA_012728025.1 Clostridiales bacterium | reverse complement strand
GCATGAGAAGGGCCAATAGCAACGCTGGTATCCTTTTGCTGATTCTCATTAGTTTTTCTCCTTTATAAAATAATTTATAGTATTTCCTCAAAGCTTAAAGCCCATCCCCGCCTTCCTCTTTGCCTGTGCATTTTGAAGGTCGCCGCGGGCGCAGCTTGAGAAAACCTTTACAATTACCTATAGCAGTATATACAATTTAACCAGTAATTGCAATACTCCCTGACCAAAAAAGGGTGATATATGTGGCGCACACTGTATCATTTGGGGCAATTGCAAGTTCTGTGTCTTTTAATTTACCAAATTAAGGTGACTCTGCATAAAAAAACGCTCCGGTAATTTTAAACCGGAGCGCAATTAATTTTTTGTTGTTTGCTTAGTTTCAAAAGCTATTTGGCATATTCCACGGCCTTGGTTTCACGCAGAACGTGAACCTTTATCTGCCCCGGATAGGTAAGCTCGCCTTCAATTTTCTTGGCGATATCTCTGGCGAGGAGAACCATTTCGTCCTCTCCTACTTCCTCGGGCTTTACCATTATGCGTATTTCCCTGCCGGCCTGAATGGCATAGCAGCTTTCAACTCCGCCGAAGCTTTTGGAAACCTCCTCAAGCTTTTCAAGGCGCTTTACATAGCTTTCAATGTTTTCACGCCTTGCCCCGGGGCGCGCGGCAGAAATTGCATCCGCCGCCTGAACGAGACATGCAATTATTGTGTGAGGCTCAACATCCCCGTGGTGGGCGTGGATAGCGTGGATAACCTCCTCGCTTTCCTTGTACTTACGGGCAAGGTCAACACCTATGGTGACATGGCTGCCTTCAACCTCGTGGTCAATGGCCTTTCCGATGTCGTGTAATAGTCCCGCCCGCTTTGCTATGCTTACGTTAACTCCCAGCTCCGAGGCCAAAAGCCCCGCAATGTGGGAAACCTCAATAGAGTGGTTTAGAACATTTTGTCCATAGCTTGTGCGGTATTTCATGCGCCCCAAAAGCTTTATAATGTCGGGGTGCAAACCGTGAACATTAGTTTCAAATACGGCACGCTCTCCCTCTGATTTTATGACCGAGCTTACTTCCTTCTGAGCTTTGGCCACCATTTCCTCTATCCTTGCCGGGTGTATCCGCCCGTCTTGGATAAGCTTTTCAAGGGTTAGCCTTGCCACTTCACGGCGAACCGGGTCAAAGCTTGAAAGGGTTATGGCCTCGGGTGTATCGTCTATTATAAGGTCAACGCCGGTTAGAGTTTCTATGGCACGGATATTGCGCCCTTCTCTGCCGATTATACGGCCTTTCATTTCGTCGTTGGGGAGGGGAACGACAGAAACTGTGACCTCTGAAGCATGGTCTGCCGCACAGCGCTGTATGGCAAGGGTTATCATTTCCCGAGCACGGCTTTCCGCTTCATCCTTATATTTTGCTTCTACTTCCTTAATCTTTAGAGCCATTTCGTGGGTCACTTCTGTTTCAAGGCTTGATATGATGTGCTCCTTAGCCTCATCAACCGTGTATCCAGAGATTCTTTCCAGCATCTCAAGCTGGCTGCGCTTTATGAGAGAAATGTCCTCTTGCAGGGCTTCGGCAGCTTGTACTTTGCGGTTTAACTGTTCTGTTCTTTTTTCAATGTTGTCTGTTTTCTTGTCCAGAGTTTCTTCTTTTTGCTGGAGACGCCGTTCCTGCTTTTGAAGCTCGGTACGCCTCTCCTTAACCTCGCGTTCGTATTCCGCGCGGCTCTTGTGTATTTCTTCCTTTGCCTCTAAAAGAGCCTCTCTGCGCTTATTTTCAGCGGCCTTTATAGACTCGTTTATAATTCTTTTGGCTTCCTCCTCAGCGCTTTGGATTTCACGTTCGGAAACACGCTTGCGGTATAAAATACCCAGAATAAAAGCTAAAACAAAAACCAGCAGCAATGCTATTATTGTGCCGATTATCCATCCGGTAGTAGGCATAGTAAGTAACACACCTCCATTCTTTAAAAAATTAGGTGGTTATCTTGAGTAATTAGTAAATAGATAAGGCGGCAAAAAGCCGTCGTAAGCAGAAGCAATGAAGCTTAAAGGATATCCCCAATCCTCGAAAATCATCAGTTTATTTTATCGTGGAATATATACGATGTCAAGCGCAAAATGCCCCCCGAGGAAAAAGCCTTCGGGGGGCATTAGGAAACTTATAGTATTTGTGGGGTTGAAACAGCTTAGAACATACCGCCCATTCCACCCATTCCGCCCATGCCGCCCATATCAGGTATGGCAACTGGGGTGGGAGGCTCGGGCATATCGGCAACAAGACTTTCCGTAGTTAGAACCAAAGCGGAAATGGATGCTGCGTTCTGAAGGGCGCTGCGGCAGACCTTTGTGGGGTCAACAATTCCGGCTTCTATCATATCAACATAAGCTTCAGCGGCAGCGTCAAAGCCGAAGTTTGCATTATCACTGGCCTTAACCTTTTCAAGGATAACGGCTCCTTCAAGGCCGGCATTCTCGGATATTTGGCGAATTGGCGACATAAGGGCCTTGGCTACAAGGGCAGCACCGGTTCTCTCATCACCTTCAAGCTCGTTGCAAAGATTCTGGGCAGCCTTGGCAGCCATAACATAAGCTGAGCCGCCGCCGGCCACAAGACCTTCTTCAACAGCCGCACGGGTAGCGTTTAGAGCGTCCTCGATGCGCAGCTTCTTTTCCTTCATCTCAGTCTCGGTCTCGGCACCGATTTTCAAAACAGCAACGCCGCCGGCAAGCTTGCCTATACGCTCGTTAAACTTTTCCTTGTCGTAATCGGAGCTGGTTTCTTCTATCTGGCGGTTTATGGTTTCAACTCTGCCCTTTATGGCACTCTTGTCGCCGGCACCATCAACTATAACGGTGTTTTCCTTGGTTACGGTGACAATTCTTGCGGTTCCGAAGTTATCGGGGTCAAAGTCCTCTTCACCGAGATTGTAGCCCAGCTCAGAGCTTATAACCTGTCCGCCTGTGAGTATTGCGATGTCCTCAAGCATTTCCTTGCGTCTGTCGCCAAAGCCAGGGGCCTTTACGCAAACGCAGGTGAAGGTGCCACGCAGCTTATTGACTATAATGCCGGTGAGAGCGTCGCCCTCAATTTCCTCGGCGATTATAAGAAGCTTACGTCCTGCCTTTATGGTAACCTCAAGAGCGGGAAGCAACTCCTGAAGGGTTGAAATCTTCTTATCGGTTATGAGAATGTAGGGGTCTTCAAGAACAGCTTCCATCTTTTCGGAGTTTGTGACCATATAGGGGGTGAGGTAGCCACGGTCAAACTGCATTCCTTCAACAACCTCTATATAGGTATCTGCTGTCTTGCTCTCCTCAATGGTTATAACACCCTTCTGGCTAACCTTTTCCATAGCTTCGGCTATGAGGTCTCCTATGGCAGGTTCGCCGGAGGAAACAGTTCCGATTCTTGCTATATCCTGTGAGCAGGAAACAGGCTGACTGTTTTTGCGAATTTCCTCAACCGCTACGTCGGCAGCCTTTTTGATGCCACGGCGCATAATCATGGGATTTGCACCGGCAGCGACGTTTTTAAGCCCCTCGTTTATCATGGACTGGGCAAGGAGAGTTGCTGTGGTTGTGCCGTCGCCTGCTGTGTCGTTGGTCTTTGTGGAAACTTCCTTGATGAGCTGTGCGCCCATATCTTCAAAGGGGTCGTCAAGCTCTATCTCTTTGGCTATGGTAACACCGTCGTTGGTGATAAGGGGAGTTCCGAACTTCTTTTCCAGAACTACGTTGCGGCCCTTGGGTCCAAGGGTGATTTTAACGGTATCGGCGAGTTGGTCGATGCCGCCCTTTAGTCTTTTGCGGGCATCCTCACCGTAAATGATTTGCTTTGCCATACTCTATGTGACCTCCAAAATTAAAATTTCGTCTGTGGCGCCCAGCGCCGGATTACGCTCATATTTAAGGCTTAATCAACAACGGCAAGAATTTCGCCCTGACGAATGATTACAAATTCATCCTCGTCTATCTTTGTTGAAAGGCCGGAAAACTTGTTGCAGATGACCTTTTCGCCAACCTTGAGAATCATGTCTACCTCGGTGCCGTCTGCCATCTTGCCGTCTCCAACAACTACAACCTCAAAAATTGAGGGCTTTTCCTGATTTTTTGCTGTTAGGATGATGCCGCTTTTTGTCTTTTCTTCGGCCTCAAACTGCTTTAATACTACTCTGTCGCCTAAGGGTCTGATATTCATCTTATATTCCTCCCAATATAGTAAACAAAAGTTTATGGATGTTAGCACTCAACCACTTCGAGTGCTAACGAATATTATAATAATCCATGTGATGCCATTCTGCAAGCTATATTTTATCCATTTCTGATGCAAAACAAGTCATTTGTCAGCTTACGTCTCAATCTGCTCAATATTAACTGCTCCAAACTATGTTTTGCTCGCTTTTTCTCGTCTTTACTCTTCTTGGAGTTCAAAAGTTGTAAACAAATTGTTATGAGCTGTTTTTTTGAGCGCCAAGAGGCAGCTTTACTTTTGGCGGCAAAAATTTATTTGCCGCTCAGATACATATAAAGGTCGCATTTTATCATGCCGTTATAAAGCTTTCTTTTCTTTTCTGCCGGCCTTCCAAAACAGCGTTCAAATTCCGTGTGAGACGACAGAAGGTAAAGCTTCCAGTTTTCCAAGGCAAAATAGGCTTTTCCGAAAGCACTGTAAAGCTCCTGAGCCTGATTTTTTTCCATAAGACGCTCGCCGTAGGGCGGGTTTGTTATGAGAATTCCGTTGTCCGTCTTGCGGTTAAAAGCTGTGGCGTCGCCTGTTTCAAAGTTTATAAGGTTTTCCACTCCCGCAAGGCGGGCATTGCTTTTTGAAATTTCTATTGCCTTGGGGTCAATATCCTGTCCGGAAATGCGGTAGTCTCCCTTATATTCCATCTCCGGCGCCCGAAGCCTTTCCTCTTTCCAAGCGGAGGGGTCAATAAAGCTCCACTCCTCGGCGGCAAAGCTTCGCTTTAAGTTCGGCGCACGGTTTTTCGCTATGAGGGCGGCTTCAATGGGCAGGGTGCCGCTGCCGCAAAAGGGGTCACAAAGCTCCCCTTTTCCCCGATAGCGGGAAACAAGAACCATAGAGGCCGCAAGGGTTTCCGAAAGGGGGGCCGCCACATGAGCTGGACGATACCCTCTTTTGTGCAGACCTTCGCCGGAGGCATCAAGGTATATATAGCAAACATCGTCCATTATGGAAAAACGTATTTGCAGCTTTTCCCCATCCTCGGGAAACCACTGGATTCCGTATTTCTCCGAAAGCCTTGTTACGGCGGCCTTTTTTATTATGCTCTGGCAGTCTGAAACTGAAAACAGCTTTGAGTTTAAGCTGTGTCCCTTAACGGGAAAAGCGGCGTTTTTTGGTATGAAGTTTTCCAAAGGCAGGGCACGAACTCCCTCAAAAAGCTCGTCAAAGGTTCTCGCTTCAAAGCTTCCCACCTCAAGGAGAATACGCTCGGCACAGCGCAGCCAAAGGCTGGCTCTGGCAAGCTTTCTGTCGTCACCTTCAAATCTTACCCTTCCGTTTTCAGCCCGCACATTTTCAAGCTCCAGCCTGCGCATTTCTTCCGCCACAAGTCCCTCAACCCCAAAATGACAGGGTGCGCAAAAGCTATAACTCATTACTATCCTCCGCTTCCATGTTTTTTCCCAAATCTACATCCTCATCCTCCGAAGCTTTTTCGTTTCCGTCGGAGCTATCATGTCTCGCAGCTTTGCTTCTTATTCCGCCAAGGGCAAGGATTAAAAGCTCGGCTAATACATAGGCAAAGCTTAAAACGGCAAGAATTGTGGTTATTATCACCATGTTTTGACTTTTTCCATTCACTACATCCACCAATAAAACCTTATCGGAAAGATAGATGGAAAAATCCTCAACATTGGTTATCATGCCCTTTTCAACCAATGTATCCTCATTTTCCCTAAACCACGTTTCAAGCTCGGCATACTGCTCCTCTGAAAGCTCCTGCACAGTACCTTGAACCACTACATAAAGGTCTAGAGCAGGCAAAAGAGCGTCTATGTATTCCTCTGTTTGCTCGGCAATGGCTTTTGCAGACTTTTGGTAGCGCCCAGTAAATTTAACGGTGACAAACTGACTGCTCATAGGCACTATGCTTTTTCCATAATCCTCTTCAGCCTCACCATAGGTTCCGACTATGGCAAAAATATCCCGCTTCACAAAGCTGCCTGTTTCCTCATCCAGAATGGACTCGACTTCCCGAGGGCCCTCCAGCAAGTCGAAAATAGCAAGACCGGACAGAAAAAGAAAAAGCCCAGCGAGAACAAGCCCCCCAAGACAGCGGAGCAGGGTGTTTATGCGTTTTTCAGCGTTTTTCACGCTTTCGGGCTTTTCATTGCTTTCCTCGCCTAGCTCTTCCCCGTCCTCCCTTTCTTCTTCAAGGTCGGCATTTTCCTCATTCTTATTCTTTGACTTAAAAAGTTTCATATAAAAGAACATTCCTTTCGTGTTAATGAGGGCATAAAAAGACCTTAACTGAAAATCGGTCTTTTTTGCATTTATTTTTAATTTTAACAGCACTTTACCAGTTTTCGCAAAGAGCGTCCATAAGGCAAAAGGCCAGCATACCTTCAACCACCGGCACAGCCCGAGGCACTATGCAGGGGTCGTGTCTGCCAAGGGTGCGAATAGTGGTGTTTTCGCATTTTAAGAGATTAACGGTTTTTTGCTCCCGACTAATGGAGGGAGTTGGCCGAAAGGCACAGCGAACCACCAAAGGCATACCATTTGTAAGGCCGCCGTTTATACCGCCGGCTTTATTCGTCTCGGTATATATCCGCCCATCCTCCATAACTATGGGGTCATTTGCCTGAGAGCCGCGCATAAGAGCCATTTCAAAACCTGCGCCGAACTCCACGCCCTTTACCCCCGGAATGGCAAAAAGCCCTTGGGAAATGCGGCTTTCCATGCCTCCGAACATAAGTCCGCCTATGCCTGCGGGAGCTCCCGTGGCACTGCATTCTATAATGCCGCCCACACTGTCTCCGCCGGCTCGGGCATCCAGTATTTCCTTCTTCATGGCAAAGTCAAAATTGGGCTGGGAGCATTCTGCTGCGCCCACACGACTTACTTTTCCCTCGACTTCAATGCCCCGACGTTTAAGGGCCTGCTTGCAGACGGCTCCGGCTACAAGCATTGCCGCTGTAAGCCTGCCGCTGAAAGGCCCTCCCCCGCGAAAGTCTGAAAAGCCCTTATATCTTATCTGGGCTGTTAAGTCCGCATGACCGGGGCGGGGTGTTTCCGGATGGTAATCCGAAGGCCGTACATCGGTGTTTTTTATTATGGCACAAAGGGGTGCTCCTGTGGTGTGCCCGTTTAGCAGGCCGCTTATAAATTCAGGCTCGTCCGCTTCTTTTCTCGCTGTGGTGGTTTCCCCTCCCCCCGGAGCACGGCGTTGCATTTCCTTAAAAAGTTCATTCATATCTATGGCTTCCCCTGCCGGAAAGTTATCCAACACCATTCCCACAGCCTGCCCGTGGGACTCTCCGAAAATTGTCAGCCTTATGTTTTCACCAAAGGTGTTCATTTGTAATTCCTTTCGATTTATAAAGGAAAATCAGAGTTTTTCCCCTGAAGGTCTATTATCCTTACATTTTCGTATCCGGCGGCCATTTCCGCCTCCCGTCTGTGGCAACTAAATAAAATAATCTGGCGCTCTTTCGCAAGGTTTTGTAAAACATTAAGGGCGGCTCTTGCCCTTATGTCGTCAAAGTTTACCAAGGCGTCATCCAAAATTATGGGACAGCTTTTTTCCGGCGGCAGTGCCAACTCGCAGATGGCAAGGCGTATGGATAGATAAAGCTGGTCAATGGCACCGGCGCTTAAAAATGTGGCCTCTCTGGAAACCACATCTCCAACGGGTCTTGCCGCCGCACGAAGCTCCTTATCCAGTAATATGGAATCATAGCTGTTGTCTGTAAAAAGAGAAAAAAGCTCTGCTGTGCGCATACTCAGCCTTGGGGTCATCCTGTGCTGTATCTCGCCCCCCGCCTCCGCCAAAATATCCGAAGCCAGAACAAGAGCCTCATGCTCCATTTTTACGGACTCATACTCCTCCTGAAGATTTCGCAGCTTTTCCTGAAGCTCGTCAATATCGGGTAAGACACTTTGCCTGCCCTCCCATATTGCCCCCTGCTCCCGAACGTTTTTAAGGTCAGCCTCGGCCGCTTCCAAAAGCTTTGTATATTGGGCCGATTCACTGTCCCCCTCCACAAAGTCAAGCTGCTGCAATATAGACTCGTCAAGCTCCTCCTGACTTTTTCGTGCCTTGTCAAGCTGTGTTGATAATTCCTGTTTTTTTGTTAAAAGCTCTGTGGCATTTTCATAAAACTTTTCATGGGTATCTAAAATAAGCTCGACCTCGTCAAAACTTGAAACGCCGTATTGGGCAAGGATTAGCTTTTCCTGAAGCCTTGCTTTTTCATGTTTTTTTACAATAGAAAATATGCGCAATCCCTGAACGGCGGCCAGAAGCCCTGTTGCGGCGGCGGGTATGTAAAAGGTGAATATACCAAGGGCCGCCCCTATGATGATTATTCCCGCAAGCAGTGCAATGTTAAGGGAAATGGTTCCGCCGCTTTTAGCCTCATCCATGAGAGAGACTGTTTTTTTCCTTTCAAGGCTAAGCTTCTGCCTGCATTTTCTGGGGTCTTCCCTGCCAAAAAGCCCATTGTCAAGCTTTTTTCCAACTTCGTCAATCTCGGCCTCAAGCTCTTCAAGCTCACTTTCTATGGTCTTTATCCTGCCCCTGTATCCCGAAAGCATCTCCATAGACTCCCGCCTCGCCCGCTGGCGTATCTCCCCCACCTTGTCTAAAAGCTCGTCCCGCCGGTTTATTGCCGCAAGCTTTGCCCGACGCAAATCCTCGCCTTTTTTCCCTTCCCTCATAGTTTCTATGAGCAGTTCACGATTTTCAGAAATTTCTTTTTCAAGCTCCGGTAAACGTCCGCTTTTATTATATCTTCTGCGGCGAATTGCCGAGTCAAGCCTTTCCTTCGACTCGGTATAGGAGATGTTCTCCTCCCCTGTCTGCACTATGGCGGCAATGCGTTTTTCCAATTCGGGGCTGCCCCCGACGCTAAGCTTGCCCTGACCTATGAAGGCACTGCGTTCAAAAACGTCTTTGCTGACTCCCGTAAGGGTTTCTCCGGCTGTGGCGGCAGGGATACCTGCTGCCGTACCTGTTCCTGTAAGCTTTGCCGTAAATTCACGCATGGGGGCGTTGGCCTTCCCCTTTCTTTCAAGGCTTATGGCACGACCCTCATATGTTATATCCATTGTCCCTGCCATAGCAATTCCGCTCCATGGAGCGTATTTAATTTTATCTGGTTTTACGCCGCCTTTCTCTCTTGCAGAGCTGTCAATGCCATAGAGCATTGCCTTAATAAAACCGCACCAAGTGGATTTTCCGCTCTCATTGGGCGCATAAATTATATTTAAGCCCTCGGAAAGCTCAAGACTGTCGTTTTGAAGCTTTCCGAAGCTTGCTGTCATCTTGCGTATTATCAAAGGGGCTGCCCTCCATCCTCCATTGCCGAAAGTCCATAGCGGACGGCCATTTCAACAATCTGCTGCTCCCTGTCGTTTTTTGCACCGTCGTATAGGCTGCGCAATTTTTTGAGAAACACCCCTGTTAGGGTGTCCTGCCCTGTTTGGGCCCAGATGTCCCGCTTCGGCACGGTTTCGTCCCGAAGGGAAACCTCGGCAAAGCAACCTTCAAGTTTTCTCCGCAGCTCTGCCATATCCGGCGCAGGTGTGCATTCTCCTGTTAGGATAATCCGGCAGTAGTCGGTGGTTTTCATGCCGCTTGCCGCCTTCATTATTTCCTTAACCGGCTCACCCTCACTTACATCTACCCGAAAAACCTCATAGCGCACACCACCCAGAGGCAGAAAGTCTGATTTTACCCCTTCCTCTGTGACAGTTATAAACAAAACGCCCTTTTCTCCGGTTTCGTCAAACCCCCGCCCCTCTGTACATCCGGAATAGGCATAACGGGTTTCCCCAGCGGTTTTCAGGGCTGTGGCAGTATGTATATGCCCTAAGGCTATGTAGTCCATGCCGCTTTTTAATATATCCTCACGGCTTATGGCGTTATAGGCCGATTCGCCGTTTCCCACATCCCCGTGAAGCAACATAATATCTGGCAAATCCGAGCGTTTTTCCGGTGCTTCAAAGTCCCGCAAAAGGGGCTTGCAAAAGGCGTTTTGGAAGCCTGCACCCCAAAACCTTGCTTTCACGCCGGGCAGTTGAACACACTCAATTGTTTCTTTTTTAAAGATAAACATATTTTCCGGCAGATGGACCATCTCCCACATGGAATAGGCAGTGTAGGGGTCGTGGTTGCCGGGGGCTATAAGCACAGGACAGGGCAAAGCTCCCAAGGCCCTGCAAAAATCACTCATGGTTTCCTTTGAAACCTCAAGGCCGTTAAATATATCCCCGCAAAGCAAAACAGCGTCCACCGCAAGCTTTTCCGCCAGCTCCGCCATTTTGAAAACAAGCTGGCGCTGACCCTGCCTTCGTGCCTGAGCCGCCTCGGGGCTTAGGGACTCGAAGCTAGAGTCAAGATGCAAATCGGCTGCGTGTAATAGCTTTAGCTTTCTCATTGAATTCTCAATGCCTCCACATTAAGGCAGCGTCCCGTCTCAGAGTCAAGAGTGAACACCGCACATTCCATCTTCCCCTCTCCTCCGGCAGACTCATAACGTCGGGGCGGCGCACCGAGGAAATTGTCTATACTCTGCTGGGGAACTATGCCCAAAACCGAAACTGCCGCTCCCGTCATGCCCAAATCGGTTATATATCCTGTGCCCTTGGGAAGAACAGCAG
>JAAYFX010000291.1 GCA_012728025.1 Clostridiales bacterium | reverse complement strand
GGCAGCTGCCCTTGGGAGGTTGATTGAATGAAGGATAAGCTGTTACCTATATTGGCTCTACTGCTATTTGCCGGCATAGGAATTATCCTGTGGCAGGCATTCGGAAAAATATTTTACCTTTTTAATTTTATCTACATAGGAACATTTCTCTCTCTGGGCATTTTCCTCCTGCGCAAAAAACACAGGTATGCAAGACAAATCGTTCAGCTGGGCGTGGGCTTATATATGCTTGTGGGACTGGGCTTTCTGGGCAGGGAAAATATGCAAATTGAGGGCTTTTGGTTCTACCTTTTTTCAGGGCTTTTTCAAGCTGCTGTCATTCACTACCTTGTGGCAAAGCTGGCAGGACCGCTTTTGTTCGGCAGGGGCTGGTGCGGTTGGGCCTGTTGGACAGCGGCGGTTTTAGATTTTTTGCCCTATAAGCGCCCCGAAGCTCTGCGCCTTAGGAAGCTCGGTTTTGTCCGCTACCTCTTATTTGCCTTGTCACTCATTTTTGTTGGGGCGCTGTTTGTTTTAAAGGTAGAAAATATAGAGCAAATTATGTTTGTGTCATTTATAGTTGGCAATATACTTTATTATGTTGTGGGCATAGTCCTCGCCTTTGCTTTTCGTGACAACCGGGCTTTTTGTAAATATATCTGTCCGGTAACTGTTTTCTTAAAACCGGCAAGCTATTTTTCTCTACTTCGCATAAAGCCCGACACCAGCCTTTGTATAAAATGCGGTGCTTGTGAAAGGGCCTGCCCAATGGGTGTTGAGATACTAAACGAAAAGCGCAGCCGTAAAAACGGCACGGAATGTATCCTGTGCTATGAGTGCAGTAAGGTCTGCCCTAAGGATGCGCTGTGATTTTGCCGCCTAAGAAAAGCCGGACAGTAATATAAACATAAAAGCATAGCTTGGCGAGGGATTTTCATAACAGCTCTTGCGCATAACTTCAAAAATGTGGCTGGTCTCGGCTGGCTTAGCTAACTAATTCAAATAAGCGGTCAAGAGATATACAGCTTCGTCTTCTAATAAATCCACCGATAGAAAGGTGGGTTTATTTTTTGTTTACATATTGACAAATTTCAATGTGACGCATATACTAACAACGGATTGAAATTTATCGATGTGAGGTGAGCCTCTTGGAAAATCGTCATATAAACAACGCAAAGGTATTTAAAGCCTTTTGTGATGAAAACCGGCTGCAAATTCTTGAGCTTTTGCAAACCGGTGAAAAATGCGCTTGCGTACTGCTGGAAAGCTTGAAAATCAGCCAGCCCACCCTTTCCCATCACATGAAAATCCTCTGTGAGAGCGGCATTGTAACAGGGCGAAAAGAGGGAAAGTGGACGCATTATTCCATTTCTCATGAGGGGGCACAGGGGGCGCAGAGCCTTTTGGCAAAGCTTACAGCCCTAAGTCTTAGTCATGAAAGTGCAGGTGAAGCCATATGCGGGTAGTGTGGGACTTTCTTCAAAATCAAATCCTAGGCATGAGGTGGCTAAATGATTTAATCGGAAATCTGCTTACAAGCCTTGGGCTGGATATTACATCAAGGCTTGGGGGCAGCATCCATTTTTTCATCTATGACGTGATTAAAATTGCGGCGCTGCTCTGCGTTTTGATCTTCGGCATATCCTATATCCAAAGCTATTTTCCGCCTGAGAGAAGCAAGAAGATATTAGGGCGCTTCCGTGGCATCGGCGCAAACTGCGTGGCGGCGCTTCTGGGCACGGTGACACCCTTTTGCTCCTGCTCATCCATCCCGCTTTTCATCGGCTTTACCGGTGCGGGACTGCCCCTTGGTGTAACCTTTTCCTTCCTCATATCCTCGCCTATGGTAGACCTTGGCTCCCTAGTGCT
>JAAYFX010000024.1 GCA_012728025.1 Clostridiales bacterium | reverse complement strand
TTTTTTGACGGAAAACTGACAAAAATGACAAAGTGGGTTGGGCTTGCCTTTGTTTTGCTCACTCTGGCTCTGAACTTGATTTAGACATTAGCATAGAAGTTATCTATAAAAAGCTGCTGCGGACTTTTTGTTCTGCGGCGGTTTTTTATTGCGGTAAATTTTATCTCCATTATCTTTACGCAATCAAAGATTTTTCAGCGCTTATCCATGGGAGCATATTCTCTGCCGGTAAAAACGGCTCGGTAAGCAGGTCTGATTATTTTACCGCAGGTGAGTATCTCCTCAATCCTGTGGGCGCACCAGCCCGAAATTCTTGCAATGGCGAAAAGTGGGGTATAAAGCTCCTCGGGTATCCCCAGCATTTTATATACAAGGCCGGAATACATATCCACATTTGCGCAAACCGGCAGTGCCAGCCTCTTTTTTTGGGCCAAAAGCCTGCTTCCAAGGCTTTCCACCTTTTTCATAAGCTCAAATTCTTCGCCATAGCCCTTTTCTTTAGCCATCTTTTCGGCATAGTGCTTTAAAATAACGGCGCGGGGGTCGGAAACTGTATATATGGCATGACCCAATCCATAAATTTTTCCCGAGCCGTCCCCTGCCTCGCCATCCATGATTTTGCCCAGATAATTTAAAATCTCATCATCATCTGAATAGTCATGAATATTTTCAAAGATTTCTCCGAACATCTCCATGACCTTGGCGTTTGCCCCGCCGTGCAAGGGGCCTTTAAGGGAATTTACTGCCGCCGATATGGCACCGTAAGTATCCGTCCCTGTGGAGGATAAAACCCGACAGGCAAAAGCAGAGTTGTTGCCACCGCCATGCTCTGCATGAAGAATAAGCATAAGGTCAAGCAGCCTTGCCTCCTCGGCTGTATATGACTTATCCTTTCTCACCATACGCAGGAAGTTTTCCGAAACCGAAAGGTTATCCTTAGGCATATGCAAATAAAGGGACTTGCCGTCAAAATGATGGCGCTTTACAGCATAGGCATTTGCCACAATTACAGGAAAGCGCCCTATAAGCTCTATGGATTGGCGCACAAGATTTTGTATGCTCACGTCATCAGGATTTTCGTCATAGGAATAAAGGGCAAGCACACTGCGGGAGAGCTTATTCATTATATTCCTGCTGGGTGCCTTTAATATCATATCCTCCGTAAAATCTTGGGGCAGATGGCGGGCATTTGACAAAATAAAGTCAAACTCATCAAACTGCCTTTTGTTTGGAAGCCGTCCCATAAGCAGAAGATAGGCAACCTCTTCATAGCCGAAGCTGCCCTGACTATTATGGTATTCGATTATTTCCTCAAGGTCTATGCCCCTATAATAAAGCTTTCCCTCTCGAGGCATCCTCGCCCCGTCTTGCATATAATATCCCTGAACACTTCCTATACGGGTTACCCCCGCCATTACGCCTGTGCCGTCCTCGTTGCGCAGGCCCTTTTTAATGGCATGGCTTTTATACTGCAAGCTGTCAATTTCATACTCCCGCCGAAGGTCTGTGCAAAGCTCATCGATGCAGTTGTTTATATAATCATTTGTCATATCCCAAAAGCCGCCTTCCGTAAAATCCTGTATTATTAGGCAGATTATATACTCGTAAAACAATTGCTGCAAGTTATTTTTTTGTTTATTCAATTTGCCTTGAGTTTTTTGTATATCTTAAGGGCTTTTTATGTGTTTTTGCAATTATGTTTATATCTCCTGCAAATAGCTTGTCATTTCTTCTATGTGTGGTATACTTTAGTGGTTGCCAAAACTACAATACGAACCCGTTTTCACCTTAAAAACCAAAGTGAGGGTAAAACTGATGATAAAATTGAACAAAAATGCCGCGATTTTAAAAAATGGTCTGCCCTGTCCCGCTAAGACCGAGGACTCACAGGACAGAAACAAAACCATGGCATACCGCATCCTTAAAGACCACAGCAATTCCCACGATGCCGATAAGCTAACGATAAAGTTCGACAGCCTTATCTCCCACGACATCACCTATGTGGGTGTTATTCAAACGGCAAAGGCCAGCGGCCTTAAAAGCTTTCCTGTGCCCTATGTTCTCACAAACTGCCACAACAGCCTTTGCGCCGTTGGGGGCACAATTAACGAGGACGACCATGTTTTCGGGCTTTCCGCCGCAAAAAAATACGGCGGAATTTATGTGCCGGCAAATGTCGCCGTTATCCACCAATACGCCCGTGAGATGATGACAGGCTCCGGCCGCATGATTTTAGGCAGCGACAGCCACACCCGCTATGGGGCCATGGGCACCATGGGCATAGGCGAAGGCGGGCCTGAAATTGTAAAGCAGCTGCTTTCAAACACCTATGACATAAAAGCCCCCGAGGTGGTGCTAGTTTATCTTACCGGCACTCCCCCTAAGGGTGTTGGCCCTCATGACATTGCCCTTGCCCTTTGCGGCGCTGTCTATGAAAACGGCTTTGTTAAAAACAAGGTGCTGGAGTTTTGCGGCCCCGGCATAAAAAACCTGCCCATGGATTTTCGCATAGGCATAGACGTTATGACCACTGAAACCACCTGCCTTTCCTCCATCTGGGAAACGGATTCTGCTGTGGAGGAGTATTATGCCGCCCATGGCAGACCCGAGGCTTACAAGGCTCTTTCCCCCGTGGATGGGGCATATTACGACAGCCTTATCGAAATTGACCTCTCCTCTGCCGAAGCTATGGCCGCCCTGCCCTTTCACCCCTCAAAAGCATATGCCATACGGGAGCTTAAGGAAAACGCCGGCGATATTCTCCGTCAGACAGAAAAGGACGCTGAAAAGCTTCTTTCCGGTGATGTGCGCCTCTCCCTTTGCGATAAGCTTAAAGACGGTGCCATAGTGGTAGACCAAGGCATAATAGCCGGCTGCAGCGGCGGTATGTATGACAATATTGCCGAGGCCGCCGCCATCCTTAAAGGCCGAGACATAGGCGATGGGTATTTCTCCCTTTCCGTATATCCCCCCAGCATCCCTGTTAATCTGGAGCTTATACGCTCCGGTGTTCAGCAAAGCCTTATGGAAAGCGGCGCTCTTTTCAAAAGCTGCTTCTGCGGCCCCTGTTTCGGCGCCGGTGACGTTCCGGCAAACAATGCCCTTTCCATTCGCCACACCACAAGAAACTTTGCCAATCGTGAGGGTGCAAGACCTTCCGATGGTCAGATTGCGGGAGTTGTTCTAATGGACGCCCGCTCTATTGCGGCAACGGCTGCAAACCGCGGGGTCTTAACGGGAGCTGACGAAATTGACTATGCCCTCCCAGAAAAAAGGGAATATAGCTTTGACAGGGGAGTTTATGAAAAAAGGGTTTACTCCGGCTTTGGAAATCCTCTGCCTAACAAGGAGCTTCGCATGGGTCCCAACATAACCGAGTGGCCCGAAATCCCCCCTCTGGCTGAAAACCTTCTTTTAAAGCTTGCAAGCGTCATCCACGACTCTGTTACAACAACGGACGAGCTTATCCCCTCGGGGGAAACCTCCTCCTATCGCTCAAACCCCTTAAAGCTTGCCTCCTTTACCCTTTCAAGGCGTGACCCTGCTTATGTGGACAGGGCAAAGGAGACTCAGATGCAAGAAAAATCCCGACGTGAGGGGAAAACTGCCCAAGAGCTTTCTGAGGTGTTTTCAAAGCTTAGTCTCAGCAAGGCCGAAATAGAAAAAACAGCCCTTGCCAGCACCATATATGCCCGCCGCCCCGGCGACGGCAGCGCCCGTGAGCAGGCAGCCTCCTGCCAGAGGGTTTTGGGTGCAGGGGCCAATATCTGTCGGGAATTTGCCACAAAGCGGTACCGCTCAAACTGCATTAACTGGGGTATGCTGCCCTTCACAACAGCTGCCGATGAAAACTTCGACTATGAGACGGGGGACTATGTTTTCATCCCCGACATACGAAAGGCAGTAGAGTCCGGCACCACCGAAATAAAGGCGCAGGTTCTCACAGTTTCTGGGATAAAGCCCCTTAGCCTTTATCTGGAGGCACTAACAGAAGATGACAGGCAGATACTTTTAGACGGCTGCCTGATGAACTATTATGCGGCAGGCCGCGGAAAATAAAAAGGAAGTGAAGGTAGGTTTATGGATAAAATTAAAATGCCAAATCCCATCGTAGAGATGGATGGCGACGAGATGACCCGCATACTCTGGCAAATGATAAAGGACGAGCTTTTGCTGCCTTTTGTAGAGCTTAACACAGAGTATTATGACTTGGGCCTTCCCAAGCGTGACGAAACTGACGACCGTATAACAAACGAGGCGGCAGAGGCCATAAAGCGCCTTCGTGTTGGTGTAAAGTGCGCTACAATAACCCCCAACGCCCAGCGTGTTGAGGAATATAAGCTTAAGGAAATGTGGAAGTCTCCAAACGCCACCATAAGAGCGGTGCTGGACGGCACAGTTTTTCGTGCGCCCATCATCACAGAGAGCATAAAGCCCTATGTGGGCGGTTGGAAAAAGCCCATCACCATTGCCCGCCATGCCTTTGGCGACATTTATAAGGCCACCGAGCACAGGGTTACCGGCAAGGGTCGGGCTGAGCTTGTTTTCACCGATGAAAACGGCGAGAGCTTCAGGGAAACTGTCTATGACTTTGACAGTGCCGGAGTTTTGCAGGCACAGTTTAACACAGATAACTCCATTGAAAGCTTTGCAAGAGCCTGCTTTGACTTTGCCTTGGACACAAAGCAGGACCTTTGGTTTTCCACTAAAGACACCATCTCCAAGAAATACGACCAGACCTTCAAGCATATTTTTGCGGACATCTATGAAGCAGAGTATAAGCAGGCTTTTGAAAAGGCTGGCATAGAATATTTTTATACCCTTATAGATGACGCTGTTGCCAGAGTTATCCGCTCTGAGGGCGGCTTTATCTGGGCCTGCAAAAACTATGACGGCGACGTTATGAGTGACATGGTTTCAACAGCCTTCGGCTCTCTTGCCATGATGACAAGTGTTTTAGTTTCCCCTGAGGGTAACTATGAGTATGAGGCGGCTCACGGCACCATAACCCGCCACTACTATAAGCATCTTAAGGGAGAAGAAACCTCCTCAAACCCCATTGCCACCATCTTCGCATGGACAGGCGCCTTGAGAAAAAGGGGCGAGCTTGACGCTACCTCTGAACTTTGCACCTTTGCCGATAAGCTTGAAAGGGCCTGCCTTGATGTTATCGAGTCCGGCGTTATGACAGGCGACCTTGCACTACTGTCCTCAAGTCCAAATGTGAAAAAGGTTTCCTCCAAGGACTTTATCGCCGCCATAAGAGAAAGGCTTACAGAAATTCTTTAAACATAAAAAACAAAGCCGCTTCCTGTAAAAGGAGGCGGCTTTAAATACTTTTGCTAGTGATAACTTCGGAAACGCTTTGGCTTTGGCCTATATTTAACCCCTGAGACAAGGCCCACAAGGGCAAGACTTGAGAGCATGGACGAGCCGCCATAGCTGAGAAATGGCAGAGTTATGCCGATTATGGGGGCTATGCCTATGCACATTCCGATGTTTTCAAAGGTTTGGAATATAAGGCTGCCCGCCACTCCCATACAAACGAGCATACTCAAATCGTTTTGTGATTTCACCCCGATGTATATGCATCGGCCGATTATCGCCAGAAGCAGAAGGAAAACAAAAAGGCAGGCTATCATGCCAAGCTCCTCTCCTATAACAGAGAAGATAAAGTCAGTCTGTTTTTCAGGCAGAGCTTCCGACTGGGTCTGTTTTCCCTGATAAAGCCCCGAGCCTTTAAGCTGACCGCTGGCAAGGGCAAGCTTGCTTTGGTTTGACTGCCAGCGAATACCATAGCCCTCTGCGTCTATGCTTGCGTCGTAGGGGGAAAGAATTCTGTCTCTATATCGCTGATTTAATACCTTTGTCCAGAAAAAAGGCGTAACAGCCGCTGTTCCCGCAAGACCTATAAGAAACCAATAAAGCTTCACTCCGGCGGCAAATAGCATAATAATAAAAATAAAAAGGAAAACGAGAGCGCTGCCCATGTCTTTAGATATGGCGACAATGTATCCGAGAGTTAAAAAACAGTGGAGAGTCAGTTGCCCTACTGAAAGGGTCGAGTTTAAACTTTTATAACTTTTAAGGTAGCTTATATGCTTTGCCATAACTATGATAAAGGCAATTTTCATAACCTCTGTGGGTTGGATGCCAATAAAGCCAAAGCGCAGCCAAGCCCTGTTTCCCGTATCGTCGGCATAGCCCATAGGCGTAAGTAAAAGGGTTACTATGATAATCTCGAAGATAACCAAGACCGCCCATTTGCTTGCCAAAATATCCACATCTATAACTGTAAGCAAAATAAAAAGCCCTATGCCTAGCAGCATGGAAGCTGTCTGAACAACAACGTATCGGGAGGTCTCAAAAGAGGCCGTAGCGCTGGAAATGACAACTATTCCAAAAACGGAGCATATAAGGCACAAGGCCAAAAGGAGCATATCCGCTCTTTTTATAAAATCCTTAACATGGGGCTTAAGCTTTTTCACCGGAACCTCCAAATGTATATGACGACCTGCCCATCTAGCTTATCCAAAAGCTTTCGGGGTTTTGCCCTTTAGTCCTTACCTGCCCTGTTTAAAATAGGCTGGTGAAATGTCTGGGCTTATTTTAGCATACAAATACTCTTTGCGCAATCGTGAAATTAATGCTACAATAGTTGGCGTGGTGCGTCTGTCCCCTGCTCTGGGAGCAGGGCGGCACTTTATAGGGCTTGCCATAGCTTTAAACAATATAAAAACACAGGGGAACTATGTATGAATGTCCACGAGGGGCACAGGGATAGAATGAAAAACCGCTTTTTAGAGCAGGGGCTTGATGTTTTTGAGGAGCATCAAGCGCTTGAACTTTTGCTGTTTTTCTCTGTTCCCCGCAAGGACACAAACCCCATTGCCCACGCCCTACTAAACCATTTTGGCAGCCTTGAGGCTGTTTTTGAAGCGCCGGCAGATGAGCTTTCCAAAATAAGCGGCATCGGCAAGGGCAGCATATGCCTTTTAAAGCTAATCCCCGCTGTAAGCCGCAGATACATGATGGATAAGAATAAATTCGGTCAGGTTTTGGACACTTCCTCCAAGGCAGGAGCCTATCTTATCCCCCGCTTTATGTATGAAAGAGACGAAGTCGTTTTTGTCATCTGTCTTGATGCTAAATGCAAGGTGCTTTGCTGTAAGGAGCTTTTCAGGGGCAGCAACAACTCGGCGGAGATAAGCATAAGAAAGATTGTTGAGCTTGCCCTTTCCAAAAATGCCTCCTCAATAATTTTATCCCACAACCACACCAGCGGCATTGCCCTGCCCTCCATTGAGGACGAAATGTCCACAAAGCGGGTGAAGGCGGCCTTGGAAACTGTTGGGGTTGCCCTTAACGACCATATTATAGTCGCCGGCGACGATTTTGTATCCATGGCGGATAGCGGCATAATATGAGAGCGCTTTACTTATAAAAGCATTCAATTGCGGGCTGCCAAATCCCCTAGGAAACCTACCTGAAACTCAAAGTTTTTCCCCCAATATGACCCTTTTCATAAAAATATAAATCATAAAGCCGAAAAATAAGTAAAAACCATTGCTTATATTTCGGCTTTATGTTATGTTGTGTGTATTAGTAGCCATAGTACACCCCACACATCATATTTCGGAGGTAGAAAAATGCCATTACTTGAAGTAAAAAATCTTAAAAAGACTTATTCAACCCGCTTTGGCAATGTGAAAGTTAGAGCCTTGCGTGACCTTAGCTTTGCTGTTGAAAGCGGAGAGTATATTGCCATAATGGGCGAGAGCGGCAGTGGAAAGACAACGCTTTTGAACATTATCGCCACCTTGGACAAGCCCAGCGGCGGCGATGTGCTTCTTGACGGCAAAAGCACCCTTTCAATACCCGACAATCATTTGGCGAAGTTCCGCCGCAACCATCTGGGCTTTGTTTTTCAGGATTTTAACCTTTTAGATACTTTTTCTATTAAGGATAATATTTTTCTTCCTCTAGTTCTGGCGGGAAAGGGGCATAAGGAGATGGAGGAAATGCTTGCCCCCATAGCATATAAGCTGGGCATAAGCGATATTTTGGAGAAGTTCCCCTACGAAGTCTCCGGCGGGCAGAAGCAAAGGGCGGCCTGCGCTCGGGCGATTATAACAAATCCACGTTTAATTCTTGCTGACGAGCCTACCGGAGCCTTGGATTCCCAGTCTGCCGATTCCCTTTTGGGGGTGTTCCGCAACATCAACGAGGGCGGCCAAACTCTTCTTGTTGTAACCCACAGCCTTAAGGCCGCAAGCAATGCAAACCGTGTTCTTTTCCTTCGTGACGGAGAGATATTTCATCAGATTTACAGGGGCAAGCGCTCTAACGACGAAATGTTCAGCCTTATCTCCGACACCTTAACCGGCATGAGGGGAGGCTGTGAAAAAGATGCGTAAGGCTGCCTTTTACCCGAAGCTCGCCCTGCAAAACATACGGCGTAACCTCCGTTTTTATCTGCCCTTCATGCTCACTTGCACTGTATGTGTTTCTATGTTTTACATCATGTGCTTTATCACCTTAAACGAG
>JAAYFX010000290.1 GCA_012728025.1 Clostridiales bacterium | reverse complement strand
GACGAGGTGTTCGCCGCGTACAACTAAATTTGGAGGAAACCAAAATGATTGATAAAAACGGCAAGCTTTTCGGTAAAATCAATCTTATAGACCTTATAATTATAATTGTTCTGATTGGGCTTTTAGCCTTTGCGGCTCTTAAATTTGTTAGCTCCAGAAATAGCGGCACAGAGCTTGTGGATTTAAATATTAGCTTTTACTCCGACGAGGTGCCTGAGTTTGTTACGGATTACATTGAAATCGGCGCCAGTGTTTTAGATGATAATAAAGACGTTACCATGGGCAAGGTTACAGGCTTTGAGGTGGGCGAACCTTTAGGATTCGCAACAGATGCTAATGGAGAAGTTCAGCAGGTATACAAAAATGGCTATAAGTCCCTCAGGGTTGATATGAGCGCTGTGGGAGAGCTTGGTGAAAACGGCGCAACCATAGATGGAGTTTTGTACGGTGTTGGACATACCCTTACTATTTATGCCGGAAAGGCAAAGCTATATATTAAAATAAGTGCAATCGAGCTTGCTGGCTAGATATTCAAATTACATTGCAATGAAAGCGGGGTGGCCTTTTGCTTTCCTCAAGCGTTTTAGGAAAAACCTATAATATCTGGCTGCACAGCAGTTTTTTTAATATGCTCTGGGTGATTTACAGCGCCTTCAGCCGTTCTTTTGAAAGAAGCTATATAGTCCACCTGTTTGTGCGTGACAGCAGAATAGAGCCAATTTATGAAAACTCCGTTTTTGCCGGAGTCTTTAAGGCTATTTTAGACTTTATAACTAAAATCATTTCCTGTGTTTTTGGATTTATTGTAAAATTGGCTCAGGGCAGTGTTTCCGCCGCTTTTGCAAGGCGTTATATAAGAAGTTCATTCTTTTTAAGCTATGAAACCTTCCTTGGGGGATTTATCTGCCTTATGTTTATTGTTCCCCATGACTATTGGTCAAATCCCATTGCTCTTTTCGGAGCGGCAGGACTGTTTCTCCTTTATATTTTAATGGTGGGTGCCGGAACAAGGCGGCAGTATTATCTCCATGATATGGGCTTTCCAATTCTTCTTTTCGCCATGGCCTGTGTTGCAAGTCTTGCCTTCAGCAGTGCCCGAAGCGACAGTCTAAGGGTTTTGTGGTTCTATATCACCTCTCTGCTCTTTCTTTATATTATCCCTGCGGATATAACCACAGAGGAAAAACTTACGAAGCTTTTGGGCTTTATTTACACGGCCGTCATCCTCACATCCCTCTATGCTGTTTATCAGCGTATTGTCGGAGTCGAGGTCAGTGCAAGCCTGACTGACCTTAGCATAAATGAGGGCGTTCCAGGGAGGGTTTTCTCAAGTTTTGGCAACCCCAACAACTATGCGGAATTTCTGGTGATGATGACGCCCCTTGCCGCCGCTTTTGCAGCGAATGTGCAAAAAAAATGGCTGCGCTTTCCCCTTTGCCTTGGCATCGGCCTTCCGGCCCTTTCCCTTCTCATGACCTATTCCCGTTCCGGCTGGATTTCCATTTTAATTGCCTGCCTTGTGTTTTTGTATTACGCAAATAAAAAGCTGCTACCGGCATTTTTTCTTATTTGTGTTGCGTTAATCCCCTTCCTTCCGGATAGTGTTATGATAAGAATTGCCAGCCTCTTTAACAAAGAAGACACCTCAAATATGTTCAGAGTATACATATGGACAGGTGGTATAGATATAGTCAAGGACTATTTTTTGACGGGTATAGGCTTAGGCCCTGAAAGCTTTGCTGCAATTTATCCGGACTATGCCCACCCAAAGGCCCTTGTAGGTGCTCCCCACAGCCACATGGTATATATGGAGCTTATAATAGAGCTTGGAATTCTGGGCTTTTTATCCTTCATGTGGTTTATGCTCAGACTTTGGAAGGATAGTGCCTGCTCAATTTTAAAAGCCAAAAGCAAGAAGCTTCGTCTTGGAAGTATCGCTGCCCTTTCATCCCTTATAGGAATATCCTTTACCTTTGGGGTTGAATATGTATGGTATTATCCCAGAACATTTTTCGCCTATTTTATTTTGGCGG
>JAAYFX010000289.1 GCA_012728025.1 Clostridiales bacterium | reverse complement strand
CATATAAGGCAGATAACGGCGCAGGCTATGTTTTCATGATGGCAACTAAGGGCTATGGCGGTCAGATTAAGCTTATCTGCGGCATAGATGCCGACGATAAAATCACAAGCTGCATGACTCTTTCCCACTCCGAAACTCAGGGCCTTGGCTCTAAGATAACAGAAGCGGGCTTTGAGGAGCTGTTTTCCGGAAAGGACGAGACTCTTGAGGGAGTTGACACCATTTCGGGAGCGACCATATCTTCCGCATCCTATATAAATGCTGTGAAAGAAGCCTTTGAGGCTTTAAGTCTTGTAAAGGAGGCAGAATAAATGAATAAGCTAAAGGTTTTGTCAAACGGTATTATCCGTGAAAACCCTGTGCTGGTTTTGATATTGGGCACCTGCCCTGCCTTGGCCGTATCCACTCAGGCATCCAACGCAATAGGCATGGGAATTGCGGCAATGATTGTTCTGGTCTGCTCAAACGTTGCCATCTCGGCCTTAAGAAATGTTATTCCGGATAATGTGCGTATACCCTGCTACATAGTGCTAATTGCCGGTTTTGTCACCATTGTTCAAATGCTGGTTCAGGCTTATGCTCCGGTTATAGACGAGCAGCTTGGCATATTTCTCCCCCTTATTGTTGTTAACTGCATCATTCTTGGCAGAGCGGAGATGTTCGCCAATAAAAACACTGTGGGTGCTGCGGCGCTGGACGGCATAGGCATGGGGCTGGGCTTTATGCTTGCACTTTTAGTCATGGCTTCCATAAGGGAAATCTTCGGAAGCGGCACATGGTTTGGCATGGAGATACCCGTTCTTATAGACCACAACATCTCAATTTTAACCCTTGCGCCCGGCGGGTTTTTCGTTTACGGTCTGCTTATAGCTCTTATAAATAAGATGACCAACGGCAAGGCCAGTAAAAATGCCGAAAAAGGCTGCATGGGCTGCCCCGCTGCCGCTGCCTGCGGCAAGCTGGAGGATGGCGGCGAAAAGGAGGTTAAGCTCTGATGGATGGATTATTGCATTTTGACTTTAAGGGTCTTGTAGTTATTATGATGTCTGCCGTTTTGGTAAACAACTTTGTTCTCCAAAGGTTTTTGGGCATCTGCTCATTTTTGGGTGTTTCCAAAAAGCTTGACCAAGCAACAGGCATGAGCCTTGCCGTTATCTTCGTTCTCCTTCTGGCAACGGCTGTAACTTGGCCCATTCAGTATTATCTTTTAGACGCTAATGACATGGGCTATATGCAAACAGTTGTTTTCATCGTTGTTATAGCGGCCCTTGTGCAGCTTGTGGAGATAGTGATTAAAAAGTATATGCCCCCACTGTATTCCTCATTGGGCGTTTATCTTCCCCTTATAACCACAAACTGTGCAGTCCTCGGCGCTGCCATACTAAACATAAACGAAAAATATGACTTTACCGCCTCTATGGTAAACTCCCTTGGTGCCGGTCTTGGATATTTTCTCGCAATGGTTTTGTTTTCCGGAGTCCGCTCACGGATGGAGGGCGGAGAAACACCTGACTCATTTAAGGGGCTTCCAATAACCCTTATAGCAGCCTCCATAGTGTCAATCGCCTTCTTCGGCTTTGCCGGTGTGGTTGACAATATGTTTTCATAGGAGGATATACAATGGATGTTATTATAACTGCCATAGTGTCCGTTACCGTAATAGGCATAATCTGTGCCGCCATGCTTGCCGCCGCCGCTAAGGTGATGGCCGTTAAAGAGGACGAGCGCTTTCCCGAAGTCAGGGATGCCTTGCCCGGAGCAAACTGCGGAGCCTGCGGCTTTGCCGGTTGTGACGGCTATGCCCGTGCATTATTGGAGGACTCCGACGTAAAGGCAAACCTTTGCATCCCTGGCGGCGACGGTGTGTCAAAAAAGCTAAGCGAACTTTTGGGAGTGGCCTTTGAGGACGTTCAGGAAATGGTCGCCTTTATCCACTGCTCCGGCGATTGCTCGGTTACAGAGCGGAAAATGGACTATCAGGGCATTGACAGTTGCTCGGCGGCAAAGCTGCTTTTCGGCGGAAACGGAAAATGCTCCTTCGGCTGCATGGGTCTTGGAGACTGTGCAAAGGTCTGTCCGCAGGATGCCATCTGCATAGAAAACGGCATCGCTCACATCAACACTCCCTTGTGCATAGGCTGTGGTCTTTGTGTTGCCGCCTGTCCTAATAAGCTTATAGAAACCCTGCCGGATACCATAAAAACTGTGGTTTCCTGCAGCAACACAGACAAGGGCGCCGTAACAAGAAAGGTCTGCTCAAAGGGCTGCATAGCCTGCAAAAAGTGCGAAAAGGAATGTCCTGTGGGTGCAATTAAGGTTGTAGATAACCTTGCCCGTATCGACTATTCCCTCTGCACAAACTGCGGCCGCTGTGCCGAAGTTTGTATCACAAAGTGTATACAGGAAGGCGACTTTAGGGGAAACAGCAGTACAAATGTTGAATCTGCCTGAAAGCTTTCGGGAAAAGTAAAAAAAGCCAAAGGCTATAAGGCTTTGGCAGAAGAATAAAGTTATATGAAAGCTTAAAAAACTGCCGCAGGGATTTCCCTGCGGCAGTTTAATATTTTATATGACTTAGTTAAAAAACTTATTATGAATGACCTGAACAGCCTTGTCGGCATTGGATTCGTCAATAAGCACAGAAACCTTTATTTCGCTGGTGGAAATCATTTGAATGTTTATCTTAGCGTCGCTTAAAGCTTCAAACATGGTTGAGGCAATGCCTGAAGATGTGAGCATACCGGCGCCTACTATGCTGACCTTTGCAACATTTTTATCCCCATATAAATCCTGAAAGTTTATGCTTTCCTTATGTTCGGCCACAAGGCTCATGGCCTTTTCATAGTCGTCCTCGGATACGGTGAAGCTTATGTCGTTTGTGCCGTTTCTGTCTATGGACTGTAAGATTATATCAACGTTTATTTTAGACTTTGCCAGTATTCTGAAAAGCCGGAAAGCAATCCCCGGTTGGTCGGGAACCCCCACAACGGCAATTCGGGCAACATTGTTATCCTTTGCAATACCGCTTATTTTCATCTGTTCCACGTTTTTTGTGACCTCCTTAACTTTTGTGCCCGAATTTCTTATATAACTTGATAAGACTTCCAAATCCACACCGTAACGCTTTGCCATTTCCACAGAGCGATTGTGAAGAACCTGTGCGCCTAAAGAGGCAAGCTCCATCATCTCGTCATAGGTGATTTCATCAAGTTTTCTTGCCCCCTCCACTTTTCGGGGGTCGGCGGTGAAGATGCCCTCAACGTCTGTGTATATCTGGCATTTATCCGCATGAAGACAGGCTGCAATTGCAACAGCAGAAGTGTCCGAGCCGCCACGACCTAGGGTTGTGATGTCTCCCGTGCCGCAAACCCCTTGAAAACCGCAGACTATGACAATACGGCGCTTGTCAAGCTCCTGCCGTATACGCTCTGTGGAGACTTTGCGGATGCGGGCACAGCCATAGTCAAAGCTGGTACTCATCTGGATTTGCCAGCCGGTGAGGGAAACAACGGGAAGCCCCATGCGCTCTAAGGCCATGCTCATAAGTGCAACGGATATTTGCTCACCTGTGGAAAGCAAAACGTCAAGCTCACGCTTTGAAGGGTTGGGGTTAACTTCCGCCGCCTTGGCCAGCAACTCGTCGGTTGTGTCCCCTTGGGCAGATAAAACCACAACCACATCATGGCCTTCACAATAAGTATCGGCGATTATACCGGCCACTCGATTAACTTTTTCGGCGTTTGCAACAGAGCTGCCGCCGAATTTTTGAACAATCAGCATATATAGTGCTCCTCCATTAAGGAATTAAGGAAATTTGGGCAGAAAAGGGCTTTTAAAAAAGCGGGTTTAAAGAGAACTTTTGTAAAATGTGATTAAATGTAAAGGGTGTTTACATCAGCTTATTATATTGAAGCTGCAAAAAAACTGTCAATCCAAAATGCGGAAAAGTGAGCGAAGGTTCATTCCCCCTGTGAGCTTTCTAAGGGAAATCTCGTCATAAACCTCGGTAGCGAAGGCATATTCGTCCTCAGCCGCCCCCGTATAGGTGACAAAGTTAACCTTCCCAAAGGCCCAGCCTATCTGCTGAAGGGAGGTGTTTGCCCTTACATACCAGCGGGAGGGAACATAGGCACTGTCTGTGAAATACCCGTCGGGGGCATCATCCCAGTCCAGATATTTTCTGGCGTGGGTATGCTTCACAGCGTCTATAACGTCTGCCACAACAGCGCTGGCTGTGGGGCGCTTTCCGGCACCGGCCCCGTAAAACATAGTGTCTCCCAAGGCGTTTCCATGGACTACAATGCCGTTCATAACCCCGTCCACATTGGAAAGCAAGCTGGAATTGGAGACAAGGTGAGGGGAAACATAGGCAGTTGCCGTTTCGTGACCTGTGCGCAGACCACGACCCAAAAGCTTAATTTTGCAGCCAAGCCTTTTTGCGTATTCAACGTCCGCCGAGGTAACGCCTCTTATGCCCTCGGCCTTAATATCCTCGGGGTTCATGTGCTTGCCGAAGCAAAGGTCAGAGAGTATGCAAATCTTTCTTGCAGCGTCAATGCCGTCTATGTCGGCCGTAGGGTCGGCCTCGGCAAAGCCATTCTCCTGATCCTGACGGAGGGCATCTTCAAAGCTTGCGTCATTTTGCCTCATCTCTGTTAAAATATAGTTTGTTGTGCCGTTTAATATGCCGTAAACCTCGTCCAGCTTGTTTGCCGTCAAACATTGGGTTATAGGGCGGATGATGGGTATGCCGCCGCCGACACTGGCCTCGAAAAGATAATTTAAGTTTTTCTTTTTGGCTATGGCTATAAGCTCGTGGCCATGGGCGGCAACAAGCTCTTTGTTAGAGGTGACCACGCTTTTTCCCGCCATAAGGGCCCGCTTTGTAAACTCATAAGCCGCCCCAACCCCGCCCATAACCTCAACGACTATGGAGACTTCAGGGTCATTTTCTATTTGGGAAAAATCATGGACAATCAAATCTTCATAGGGGTCGTCGGGAAAATCACGCCTATCCAGTATGTATTTCACGCTGACCTGCTCGGCGGCGTTTCTTGCGATGCTATCGGCATTTTCTGCCATAACCTCTGCAACGCCGCTTCCCACAACGCCATATCCGCATATTGCTATCTTTGCCATCTATATCCTCCTTTGGGCTGAAAAACCACGCCTTGGCGCAGTAAAGTAAATAAATTTAAATCAGCCTGCCGTTATTTCTACTTTTTTTATACCCTCTGTGTTTTGAAGCTTTTCCAAAAGCTCCTCACTGCTTGAGGTCATGCCTGTGGTTTCGGCCGAAATCGTAACAAGGGCAATGCCATTTATGGGGATGCTCTGGTTTATGGTTAAAATGTTTGCCCCCGAACCGGCAAAAACCGAAAGCAGGGTGGACAGGCCGCCCCTTCTGTCACGCAGGGTGATATGGTAGGTGATTATGCGGCCGCGCTCCATATCCTGAAAGGGGGATACGGAGTCTTTATATTTATAATAAGCGCTACGGCTTATGCCGGCGTTTGACGCTGCCTCGGCAACTGTTGCGGCCTCGCCCGTTTGGAGCAACTCCTTGGCATAAACAACCTTGCGGAAAATTTCGGGCAACATATTAGACTCAACAAGATAAAACCTTGAGCTTGGGTTATTATGCATTGGAAATGTCCCCCCATGAAAGTCATTTGTTTTCCCATTGCGTATAAAATATATCATTTACACAGCAAAATGACAACCATAAAAAGACACATAAATTTATTATTTGCTGCAAACGAAGCTAGGCATTTTGCAGATAAATAACAAAACGACAGGCAATCTGATAAGATAATACTCAGCTTGTCCGTCGCTTTGACATATTTATATAAATAAATTGTTATGGGCCGGAGCTAAAAAAAGGGTAGTATGGCGGGAAAAAATGAGGAGGGGGCCAGCCATGTAATAACATGGTTTGCCAAATGGTCATCCATAAGGGCTTGAAAACTTCCTCCCATAGCAAAAGCAACCGCTAAACATATTATCCCTAAAGCTAAGAGAAGGCCCGATACAAGAGAAACTATCTTCCAAATTTTTTTCATCATTTGTCACACTCCTTTTAAGCCTTCCTGCTGCAAGCGGCCTTTCTGAAAAGGCGGGCTATAAGTTTTATGGCAGACCAGATTGCAAGCCAAATAAGCACGATTCCAAAGGCACCTGCCACAAGGCCGCAGCCAAAGAGCAAAAGTGCATTTGTGGAGCTTGAAAGAGATTGAAGGCCCGTTAGAAGAAGATTTCCCATTATAACAACAAAATAAATGCCAACACCCACAAGGGCAAGGAAAAAAACAGAAACAACAAGGGCAATAAGGCCAGAGCCTATGCT
>JAAYFX010000288.1 GCA_012728025.1 Clostridiales bacterium | reverse complement strand
TCTATAATATCGTAAAGAGCCATATAGTTTCTCCTTTGGTCAAAAAGCCTGTGGGATAAAGGACAAAGGCTTACAAAAGCTTAGGTTTTCATTTTGTTGGCACAGCCGGAAAGCCTTGTGCGAAAGCCACCCTCCATCATGATTTCGTGGGTGACAGAGCTTATATAAAAGTCATTATCCGCAGGCACACCCATGCCGGAAACCTTTATAAAACGGCCGGGGACCAGTTCAGGAATTCCCACACATTCCGCCTCTAAAGAGCCGAGCCTATAACTCATTTGCTCCATAAGGTAGGAAACTCTTGTCTCGGCATCCCCTGTGTTTTTAATAGTTGGGTCTATGTATACCTTGGCGGCCTTGCCTATAAGACCCTCGGCCTTGCCGGAGGTGGATATTGTTCCCTCCCGCTTTTTTTCAGAGCTTATAAGCTTTCCCTGCCCTGCGTCCATGGTACGGGCCTCAATTTTACCCACAAGACCCGTAATGCTGTATTCCGTGTGAAAGCTTAAAATACCACTGCCAACGCCAATTTCCGCAAGGGTATCCGAAACGCTTTTTGCCTTACGAAAGCGCACAACGCCCCTGTCTATAAAAAACTCATAATTATATTTTTTTGCGGCCTTAACAACAAATTCATAGTCACTTTCCGCTGTCATCTCAATGGTGTCGGCGCTGGCCTTGTTTTCCTCACCGCTGCCGGACTTTTTATCGGGGGTATCCTCAATTTCAAGGCTTGTGATACCGCCGGCAGAGCTTAGCTTTTCATAGCCGGTTCTGCGAAAAATTTCCTCAACGGCCTCGCTGTATGATTTGGCGGCCAACTGATAGGAATAGGTTCCGCCCATCATTATGCTTTTAACATCCATGGCAGTGACTTCTATATAGGGAAGTCCCTCCGGTGCGTAGCCAAAGGCCACCGCCGCCACAAAGCCCACAAAAACCGTTTCCACAGCCTCTAAATAGCCAAGGCTTATGCTGACGGGTGCGCCCATAAAAAGCTGGTCTTTCAGCTCTTTAAAGTAAAATTTACCGCTTTTTGTGTCATAGCAGTTATATATGCGAAAGCTTGCCACCGAGGCTTCAAAGCCGCTTGTAATCTCAACGGATATATCGTTAATGGCGATATTCGTTTCTTTAAGCTGGGCAATGGGTTTTTTGTTAAGCAAAATTTCTGCCCGAGGAAAGGAAAAGTCGCCGTATTTATCTTGAAGCTGGGCGTAGGTTATGGCAGCCGAAACGCCGCCCGAACTAGAAACATTATTCAACTTAAACGCCCTCCTTCCCTTTGTCAGAAGCCGATGTTAAGTAAATTTCCATAGCGGTTGGCAAAAGACCTGCCCCCCGAGGTTTTAGCGGCGGTTTCGTCTCCGAAGGCAGAGTCGAAGGCTTTGCTCCAGTATGTTTCATCACCGGTTTTGACCTCCTGAGTTATGCTTAGCTTAACAACACTGCGCACAGGCCGACCGGAAACGGAGAACATGGTATAAGAGGCGTTTGCCTCTGTCATCTCCCCTGTAAAGGACATATCTGCCCACTTAAAGGTTACCATTCTGGTGCTGTCTCTTATAAGGGCTGCCAAAAGCCCATTTGTCTGGGGCATAACGGAATAAGTTTCGCCTTTGGCGGCTTTCACAAGGCCAGAGACACCGGAAACTGCATCTCCTGCCGAAAGACGGAGCTTATCTATCATAAAAGCATCCTTGGGGTTCATATCGTCAAAATAAAGCTCCACAGACAAAACCACAGCAGGGTCACGAAAGCTCTGGGCGGGAATGCCGTTGTCTATGTTTTGCTGGAGATATTGAAAGGGGGTGACAACGGAGTTTGCCTGAATGCTTATGGATGAGGGGTTATACTGAACCTCAAGAACATGAGTGCCCTGTGAAGCTGTGTTGGCAAGTGCGCCTCCTGCTGTTCCCTCAAGAACCTTTTTTGTCTGCTCCATGGGGTTAGCCATGGGGCTTCCGTCATTTTCCGTATGGAGAATAAGCATGGCCTTCGGAACAATGCCAAGGGCGCTTGAGCCAAGGTCTTTTGCCATATTACCGGCAACGGCTGAAAAACTCATGGGACAGCTCCTTTCTTAAATCATATATGAAAGAACGCAAGCAGGGCGCCTTTTAAAAAACCTAAAGGTTAAAGTTAAAGACATTGCCAACCTTTTGGGCAGCTCCCCCAAGGCTGCTTTTCCCTCCGCTGAAGACCTTGTCATAGTTTTCATACCAGCTG
>JAAYFX010000023.1 GCA_012728025.1 Clostridiales bacterium | reverse complement strand
GGGCATGTTTCCTCTTATCTCAATTCATTATAGTTTTTTATAGGTTTTTAAAAAAGCAAACTTTTACCCGTACTTTTCTGATTCAAAGAACGGGAATATAAAATAAAATTTATGGAGGCACTTATGGAACTAAACATAAGACCCATGGAACGGGGCGACTGGCCGGAGGCCGTGGAAATTTTATACCAGTCCATCCAGACAAACAACGACACCTTTCTCCTTGAATGTCCCGACTTTGACCAGTGGGATGTAAGCAACCTGCCGGATTGTCGTCTTGTAATGGAGGATGATTACAGTATTGTTGGCTGGGCATCCCTCTCCTCTGTGTCCCCCTTGGAGGCATATAAAGGCGTGGCCTCAGTAAGCATATATCTTGATGCCGAACACAGGGAAAAAGATTCCGCCGTATCCCTTTTATCGGCTCTGGTGGAAGAGTCCGAAAAAGCCGGCTACTGGCTTTTGGAGTCCGAAATATTTGAGTCTAACCACCCGAAGCTGTCTTTCTTTGAAAAATGCTCATTCCGCAGGGTGGGAACAAGGGAGCGGGTTGCAAAAGACCGCTTTGGAGTCTGGCGTAGCCTTGTTTTAATGGAGCGACGTATCCAAACCGACAAGGCCGGCGGTTGCGACTGTGATATGATAAAGCAGATGCAGGGCGAGTCTTGCAGCGGGAATCCTGAGTCCTGTTGTTAACGAAAAGCCCATGCCAAAAGCTTTAAGGGGACGCCGCAAGAATTTGCCTTGCAGCGTCCCCTTATTATTTTATTCTCCGACAGCACGTTTTTTCCCCGTGGTTTTGGCCTTATACATGGCCTCATCCGCTCTTTTATAAAGGCTTTCAAAGCTATCGCCCCTGCTGGCTGTCACATAGCCGACAGAACAGCTTATTTCCGGAAACTCCGGCCTTAACTTTACCTTTGAAAGGCTTTCCATAAGCTCTAAAAAGCGGCGTTCGACAACCTTCCTGTCAGCAGTATGAGCTATATATACCATGAATTCGTCTCCGCCGAGTCTGCCGATTATATCTCCGAAGCGGAAGGTAGCCTTTAGCTTTTCTGAAAAAAGCAAAAGCGCCCTGTCTCCGCATTCGTGTCCGAAAAGGTCGTTTATAAGCTTGAAATTATCAAGGTCTATGATGCCGAAGATTGAATGTTCGCTTTCACCAAGACCCAACAGCTTCTCGTTTATAATTCTCTGAGCCTCTGCCCTATCGTAAAGTCCGGTTAGAGGGTCTGTGGTTGCTTTTTTTCTCAGCATCAGTCTTTCCCGCTCACGCTCATCAATATCCTCAACAGAGCCTATCACAAGCTCGGCACTGTGCCTCATCTGAGTAAGTCGGGTTGCATCGATATTATACCAGCGGTAATTATCCGAGCCGCCCAGTCTCGTTATTCGAACAGAAACGGAGGCTGTGCCGTTTTTTTCAAATTCATCTATGCCACAGCGAAACTTCCTGCGGTCAATCGGATGAATGAGACGCATAAACATATCCGGAGATATGTCCTCCATGCCGTTAGGAAACTTGATTTTTTCATTTCCGCTTATTATGCTGATTATGTTGTTTTTCCGGTCAAACTGGTAAGTGGCTCTGGCCGACTGCTTTGTGGCAATGTCAAAATGTTTCCTTGCCACATAAAGCTTTTTGCGTCTTAAAGATATGATAATTGCTGATATTATGCCAAAGCACGTTATAAGAGCAAAGGATAGTGTGTATGCGCTGAATACGGCGGAAAAAACATCCACCGCATTGTCTCGGATATAGCTGTCGCTAACATAACAAACTAAAGTCCAACCGATTTCTCCGGCAGGGCTTGCGCTGATGTGAAACTTTTCTCCTGCCCTGTCTGTATGCTCTGAAAGCCTGCCCCTTGAAACATCAACCCCCGTTATCGCATCGGCGTATTCATCCTCAAGCATACTTGGCGAAAGGGGATTTCCTTCGCTGTCTATCAGCAATATGCGGCCGGCTCCCTCAAACAGCTCTGACTCCACATCCTGTGTTATGACAGAAGCAGGAAAAACAAGAACAGCCGCCCCACCGGTATTAACCGGTGCTGCCACAGCAAAACGCCTTTGACCATCATTGAATAACATCACTTTGGAAACCTGAGTTTCCCCTGTCTGCTCCGCCATTTTCGCTAGGTATCCGAAGTTTTCCTCATATTCGCCCTCGCTGTATTCAAAAACCCCGTCAGCTGATAGGAGAAACCCGGCTTGGGCTTCGGAGGATAAATTCCGCAGATTAAATACATCCTCAAACTCTGCTGGGTCGGCATTCCCTTGGGGTATTAGTCCCGCCATTAGCTGGGTTTCTAAAAGCATTTTCTCATAAATTGCGGTAATGCGAAGAGTTGCGGTTTCACTTGTATATGTAAGATATTCTTCAATCTTTTCTTTTTCACTTTCAACACACTTTTCATATGTAAAAAAACCGGCTTTTATAAATAGGCCGCCTATTAACAGTAAAAACAATGGTATGAAAAGCGCTATATTCGGTTTGAGCTTTTTCAAGGCCCTACCCACCCTAACTTTCATAAATGATTCTCGTCTAATAAAGTACAACATGATTTAACACATTAGCACTAAAGCTCCTCAAATTCAAGTATATCCTGTCGAATTTAATAGATATTTAATAGATATAGATGCTAAACAAGCCCTCTTTATATGATTTTTTGCAATTTTTATCCTGTCACTCTGTAAAACTTTAGGATGTGCACTTATTTTCGCTTGACTAGGGATGAAAGAAAAGGTATTCTAAATTGATATGAAAATTTATTTTTCCGGTCATAATTACAAATACGCCGCCGAGCAGATTTTGCTTTCTCTGTTCTCCGGTGAAAAACCCGAATATCCCGAGGGTCCCCCTTTGGGGGACAGGGTGTATATTTCCCTTTCTGAGGGTGAAAAATATTACACTGCCTTTTGCTCTCTTAAGCTTTCTGGCAAGGAGCATATAGGCAGAGCTTCTGTTGCAAAACATAAAATTACAGACGAGCTTTCTAAAGACCGTTGTCTCCAGAAGATAATAAGGTTGTCATTTTATCGTGCGGCGATAGCTTCCGGCCTGCCCCGCCCTACTTGGGGCGCTCTTACAGGCATACGTCCGGCAAAGCTTATGTCAAATCTTCTTGAGGAGGGGATGAGCGAGGCTCTGGCTGTTTCGGAATTTTGCAGGGAATATGACGTATCCAGAGACAGGGCACTTTTGTGCCTATACGCCGCCCGTGCCGGCCTTGCCTGCTCGGACTCCCTTTCACCTCGGGATGTCTGCCTTTATGTGGGCATACCCTTTTGCCCCACTCGCTGTTCATATTGCAGCTTTGTAAGCCAGTCTGTCTCTAAAAGCATGGAGCTTATACCCCCTTTTTTAGAGGCGCTTTATTCCGAAATTGAGGCCACAGCCGCAGTGATAAAAATGCTTAACCTGCGCCCTATTTCCCTTTACCTTGGGGGCGGCACACCAACAACCCTCTCGGCAAACCAGCTTCACGAGCTGTGCGAAAAGCTTTATTCGGCTTTTGACCTTGGCTTCCTGCGGGAATTTACTGTCGAGGCCGGCCGGCCGGACACTATAAACGCTGAAAAGCTAAGGGTTTTAAAAGCCCATGGGGTTACTCGGGTTAGCATAAACCCCCAAACTATGGATGACAGAATACTCGAAGCCATAGGCCGCCGCCACACAGCGGAAGATATTTTCCGAGCCTTGGACGAGGCGGCTCTTGTGGGGGGGCTTGAAATAAATATGGACCTTATTGCGGGGCTTCCTCTGGACACTCCGGACACTTTTAAAAAAACCTTGAACAGTGTTTTGGATATAGGTCCGGAAAACATCACCATACACACGCTTTCCCTTAAAAAAGGCAGCTCCATCATGCTTAAGGGAACGGTAAAGCCCACAGCAGAGCAGGTTTCGGAAATGCTTGATTACGCAAGTGCCTCGCTTTTTTCTGCAGCTTATGAGCCATACTATCTTTACCGCCAGAAATATATGTCCGGCGGTTTTGAAAATATCGGCTGGCAGCGGGGCAACAGAGAGAACATTTATAACATATGTATAATGGAGGAGCTTTGCAGCATCATTTCTATGGGCGGCGGTGCCTCTACAAAGCTTTGCGCAGGAAATGGGCGGCTGGAAAGAATTTTTAACCCCAAATATCCGGCAGAGTATATCAGCAGCATAGACAAAATCATAAAAAGCAAGGAAAAAATAAAGGAGACCATATGGTAGCATACAAATTAGACGAAATTAATGACATGGCCAGAAATAACCCCGAGGAATTAATCAAGAAATGTGATTCAATCTATCATGACAGGGTAGTTCACGCCGCTGACCTTATTACAGATAACCTTTCAAAAAGCCCTATTGTTCTTATTTCCGGCCCCTCTGGAAGCGGCAAAACAACAACTTCAAAGAAAATCGAGGAAGAGCTTCGCTCCCGTGGCATTATGACCCACGCCTTGGCTATGGACAGCTACTTCCGCACAGTAAACGAGGACTCACCCAAAACTCAGGACGGTAAAATCGATTTGGAGTCCCCCCACTGTGTTGATATGGACCTTTTAACTGAGCATTTTAATATGCTGAGAAATGGCGCCTCCATAGATGTGCCTAAATATATCTTTTCCGAGCAGCGCAGGGCAGATAAGCCCTCACAAACCTTACAAATCGGCAAAAATGATGTTGTGGTTGTTGAAGGCATACACGCCCTTAACGATGAGCTAACCGATGCTCACCCTGATGCTTTGAAGCTATATATAAGCGCCCGCTCCAATGTAAAGGAGGAGGATGGCTCTGTCTGCTTCAAAGGCACTTGGATGCGCCTTGTCCGCCGTGTTGTGCGGGATTATAAGTTCCGTGGAGCCACACCGGAATACACTCTCAGCCTTTGGGCAAATGTCCGCCGAGGGGAAAAACTTAATATCAGCCCCTTTAAAGATAAGGCCGCTTTAAAGTTTGACTCCTCCTTCGCCTATGAGGTCTGCGTGATGAAAACCATAGCCGAGGACCTTTTCCGAGGTGTGCCGGAGGGCACCCCCCGTTATCAGGAGCTTCGCTCCATAGTGCCCGCCTTTGATAAGTTTGAGGCCATAGACCCGACACTTGTGGCGCCGGAATCTTTGCTGCGTGAATTTATAGGCGGCGGCATATATAAGTATTAAGGCGAAAAGCTCGGCTCTTGTCTGTTAAAGCGAAAGGAGGAAAGTATGTCAACAAAAATAAGTTATTATTTTAATAAGTTTGAAAAATTTCCCGACCCCCACTTTTTTGATGGGCTTACGGAAACTTATGAGATACTTCAGAAGACAAAAGTCTATTTAAAGGATACTCTTACCGATAAAAATGTAATGGAAAATCATGCTGAAGTCCGTGGCAGTGCCCCAAATCTTCATGGAAATTACTATATCGGCGAGGGCACTGTTATCTATAACGACGTTACTGTTATAGGCCCTGTTTATATAGGCAAAAACTGTGAGATTATGCCCGGTGCCATCATTCGGCCCAATAGCATAATTGCCGACGGCTGCAGTATCGGACACGGCAGTGAGGTTAAGCACTGCGTGATGTTCGGCGGCTCAAAGGTAGCCTCCCTTTCCTTTGCGGGAGACTGTGTTTTAGGCGCAGGCGCCAGAATCGGCAGCGGAGTCATAACTGCAAACCGCAAATTTAACCAGTCCAACGCCACCATAAAAATTGACGGTGAGCAGGTGGATTTGGAAGACAGCTTTTTTGGCTGCATACTGGGGGATTGTGCAAGGCTGGGGGCAAATTGCGTCACCCAGCCGGGCAGCCACATTGGCCCTTATAGCTGGATATATCCTCTCACCAACATTCGAGGCTTTATTCCCGCCCAAAAAAGGGTATATCACCCGAGGGAACTTGTGATGGAAGAAAACGACATAGTGGAGCTTAAATCATGACAGGAGCGATTTTTAACTTTGATGCTTTAATCCTTCTGTTCATACAGGAACATCTGCGCAATGAGTTTTTAGACCCTTTAGTGGTTTTTATAACTAGGCTGGGCGATAATGGCATTATGTGGATACTCCTCAGCCTCGCCCTTCTCATTCCTAAAAAAACCAGAGGTGGCGGCTTTGAGACGCTCATGTGCCTGCTTCTTGCCTTTCTCATTAACGACTTGATTTTGAAAGACCTTTTTGCCAGAATAAGACCCTATGAGCTAATAGAGGGGCTGACTATACTTGTTCCGCCGGAAACTTCATTTTCCTTCCCCTCCGGCCACACAAACGCAAGCTTTGCCTGTGCCACAGCTCTTACTTTGTCCTTTGGCAAAAAGGGTGCTTGGGCCTATATTCCGGCAGCGGCAATTTCCCTTTCACGCCTGTATGTGGGAGTCCATTACCCCACAGATGTATTAGGCGGTATTCTGGTGGGGACATTGGCGGCCTTCGCAGCACATTATCTCCTTAAGAGATTTCTTAAAGCAAACCTCATTAGTAAGGATAAAACATAAGAACAAAGCTAAAATTAGGAGGTGATTTTGCACAATGGATTATGGCTTTGGCGCACAGCAGCTTCAAGAGCAGTCGCAAATACTGTCTCCACGTATGCTCCAGTCACTTTCCGTTTTGCAAATGCCCTCGACAGAACTTTACGAGTACCTTGTAAAAGAAATCGAGGAAAATCCCGTCATCACCTTTGACAGCATAGATTATGCGGAAAAGTGCCGCCGCTCCTCCCGCTTCCGTCCGGAATATGGCGACAGCGACGATATATCCGAGCGTGTTACTGACGACAACGCTTCGCCCATAGTATCCCTTCGCATCCAGCTTGCCATGCTAAAGCTGCCCGAACATATCCAACGCATAGGCTATGCTCTTATATATCTTCTGGACGAAAATGGATATCTATGCTATGACGATGTTGAAAAGCTGGTTCAGGCCGCTCATCTTTCTCTTGATGACCTGAAAATTGCTCTGGACGGACTGCAATCCTTGGAGCCGGCGGGAGTTGGTGCCTTTACCCCCAGAGAGTGCATTCTGCTTCAGCTCGAGCGCCGTAATCTTAAAGACAGCGATGCTTGGAAGGTGGCCCAAAGCCATCTTGAACTTTTGGGTAAAAACCAGCTTCCCCAAATTGCCAAAAAGACCGGCATACCCCTGCACAGAGTTGTTAATGCCCAGCAGGTTATTCGCTCCCTTAATCCCAAGCCCTTAATGCTTGAGGGGCGCTTAGCCGGTAATGAGTATATATCTCCGGACATACGGGTTCTGAAAAAAGACGGACAATTCATTGTTGAACTTAATCAAATTGCAGCAGATAGTTTAATTATCGATGATACCTACATTAAAATCTATAACGAGACGGATAACGAAACTGTCCGTAGCTTTCTGGACAACAATATGAAAAAAGCCCAATGGCTTAAAGACAGCATCCGCCAGCGCTGCGAAACCCTTATGGCCTGCGCTTCCCAGCTTCTTGCAAGTCAACGTGGCTTCTTCGAGTATGGGCCTGAGTCCCTGCGGCCATACAACCGAAAGGAGCTTGCCGAAAAAATTGGCAGAAGTGAGTCCACAGTCAGCCGTGCACTTAAAGACAAATATGTAGAATGCTCTTGGGGGATGTTTCCCACAGACTACTTTTTCCCAAAAAGTTCTGTTGAATCCCACCCTTTGATTACAAAAATCGGCATTGAAAGCAGTATTCAGGCCATAATCCACAATGAGGACCGCAGGTCCCCCATGAGCGACGAGGCCATAGTGGACGCCCTGCGGCGCACCGGCATAAACGTCAGCCGACGCACCGTTGCAAAATATCGTGATGAAATGGGCATCCCCCCTTCCTTTAGAAGGCGCATTTATTCTTAGGCCCTTGCGCCCCCTTTATAGCAGACCGCCTTGTAAGCCCTGTTGGCAGAGCTTTTCTCCTGAAGAGCTTCGCCTTAAAAACCGGTATGTCCGCCGCTATAAGAAAATAAACACTAAATAGTTGGGGAGTTTATAAGCCCTCTCTGTAAGCTGGCCAGTGTAAAAGGAGGAAGCAGATTTTTTAATCCGCTTCCTCCTTTTTTCGCTTTTTATTAAAAAGTGCTCAACAAATAAGATTTAGCCAACTGCTTTCGGCCTAAAGCAGCACAGCATTATAAAGGGCAGAGTAAGCCCCGTCTTTTTCAAGAAGCTCCTCATGGCTGCCTTCCTCGGCTATGCCTTCATGGGTCAAAACCAATATGCGATGGGCATTTCGCACAGTTGAAAGCCTGTGGGCTATTACTATGCTTGTTCTGCCATGGGCAAGCTCCTGCATAGATTCCTTAACAACTCTCTCGCTTTCATTGTCCAGTGCGCTTGTGGCCTCGTCAAAAATAAGTATAGGGGGGTTTTTAAGAAAAACTCTGGCTATGGAAAGCCTTTGCTTTTGACCGCCGGAGAGCTTAACACCAGACTGCCCCACGTCGGAATCATAGCCTTCCGGCAGCTCCATTATAAATTCGTGGGCATTGGCCCTTTTCGCCGCTTCGATTATTTCTTCATCTGTGGCCTCGGGCTTTCCATAACGTATATTTTCCATAACGGTGCCTGCAAAAAGATATACATCCTGCTGAACTATGCCTATGTGCTCCCGCAGACTTTTTGTTTTTATCTTTCTTACGTCAATGCCATCTATGGAAACACTGCCCTCGGAAACCTCGTAAAAGCGGGGTATCAAGCTGCAAAGGGTGGTTTTACCAACACCGGAGGAGCCAACAAGGGCCACATTGTCTCCGGCGGATACGAAAAGGTCCAGCTTTTCAAAAACCTCGGCAGAATCACCGTAGCTGAAGGAAACTCCCTCAAAACGTATATCGCCCTTGACTTCCGAAAGCTCAATGGCATCGGGAGCGTCTTCGATTTCCGGTTCAATCGAGAGCATTTCACGAAAGCGCTCATAGCCGGAAAGGCCGTTTTGGAAGGATTCTGTTATGAAAACCAGCTTTTTTATAGGCTCTGTGAAGTTGCTGATGTAAAGAAGGAATATGAGAAGGTCCTCAATCCGCACCTGCCCCTGAGTCAGTAAAATTGTGCCGAAGCCTGCAACCGCTATGGTTATCATTGTGGTCAAAGCGTTTAAAACCGTATGGTAGGTTGCCATGTAACGATAGCTGTTTTTCTTACTGCTTACAAAGCGCCTGTTGCCTCGGCTGAATTTTTCAATTTCATGCTCCTCATTGGCAAAGGAGCGTACAACCCGCACCCCCGAAAGACTATCCTCCATGGTTGCGTTTATATCTGCTATTCTAGCCCTGTTTTTTACAAAGGCAGACTTCATCTTTCTGTTGTATACTATGGCAAACCACAGCATAAAAGGCACCGGCGCAAAGGCAATAAGGGCAAGCTGCCAGTTTATAACAAGCAGCACCGAAAAGGTGCCTATAAGCTTTATCGCCGATATAACCAGCTCCTCCGGCCCATGGTGGAGCAATTCGCTTATATCGAAAAGGTCGTTTGTGACCCTTGACATAAGCTGACCGATTTTCTGGTTATCAAAAAATGAAAAGGAAAGCTCGTGGTAATGGGAAAACAGCTCATTCCGCATGGTGTATTCAATTTTTGCCCCCATCATGTGCCCGTAAAATGTAATAAAATAGTTGCACCACATTTCAAGAAGCAGCAATCCTATCATCAAGGCGACGATTTTGATTATGGCCCGCACAGCCTCATTGCCGCCCCAATACACAACCTCTGTTGCTATATAGCGGACAAGCAGTGGGATTATAATTGTTGCCGCCGCACCTAAAATGGCGAAAAAAAGGTCAGCCAAAAAAAGCTTCATGTGTGGCTTATAATAAGCCGCAAGATTTTTTAGTTCGGATTTCTTCATTTTTACCTCCGTTTTTTATTGATAAAAAGGCAAAGCTGCATTTTAAAAGGTTTTACAGCAGACTCTTTTGCCTGCCACAGGCCATTATAAGCCCGAAGTTCTTATTGCGCAAGCCCCCCAGGGGCTGATTTTGATTAAGCTTTTGCTTATTTGTTTTGGTTTATGGGCTTCAATTTTAATATATTTCATTCGCATACAATCACTGTCCCATACCATAAATAGTTTTTGCCATAAATACAGCAGTATAAGCCGATGCCGGCACTTCTTTTATAAAAAGAGGATATAAGTGGAACAAAGCTCCGACTTATCCGTCAGAACAGCAGGGAAAACCTACCACCATCAACCCAAATAAATTTTATCTTGGAGGTTTACAATGAAAAAACTTTTGGTCGTTCTTCTACTTTTCTCCCTTGCCTTTATGACAACAGGCTGCAATTCCCCCGAGGAAGAGCTTCCCGCTGTTGGAAATCAATCTGAAAATTCGCCGCCGGCCGTTTCCACAGAGGACTCTGTCTTTGACGAAAACGGCAATATAATTTTAGATGAAAACGGCCAAATCGATATGCAGGCGGCAATAAATAACATTGACAGCTACACCACAGAGGAAGTGCTGAAAATCGCCCATTACCGAGACGGCGCTTTGGCCACAGCAGTGAATTTCACATTAGGCAGACGACTTTTAAAGGACTTTGACACAACCCTTTCCCAAATTGCCATGACAGAAATACCCGAAGATAGGGGCGGCACGGAAAATTTGGGCTTTGGTATGGGCTATGAAATCGGCCTTGACTTACAGTCGGAAGCCGTAAGTGTGGAGGACTGCAAAATACTATACGCCGAGCATGAGCTTACAGACTCCCAGCAGGCAGTTTTAGACAAAATTATAGAGGGCTTTGAAAGCGCTCAAAATAATTAAATCCAGCTAAGTTTTGGTCGGCTGTTTTCAGTCGATATTCAAAGGAGCAAATTCTGAAATATATAAGGCTTGCATAATATCTTCTAGTCTTATTGGTTTAAAAATTAAAAATTAATATAAAATAGTAATTGACATATGTCGCAAACTGTGTATAATAAAGCATAGTGACATATGTCAATAACTTTTGTCAGACTAATAATACATCCGCAAATATGAATACTTCCCTAGAGGGTCAAATAAATAAGCGGAATGTGCTTTAATTGTTTCTAATTAGAATCGAGGTGATACAAATATGGCGAGACCTGTAAAATGGAGAAGGGTTTGCAGCCTGCCGGAGCGAAATCGCTTTGGCCCCCTTGGCCTTAAGGAGGGGGAGAGAAGCTATATCAGGATGACGGTGGACGAATATGAAGCCATACGTCTCATCGATTTAGAGGGTTTCACTCAGGAGGAGTGTGCCGAGCAGATGAATGTTGCCCGCACAACGGTTCAAGGCATTTACGTTGCGGCAAGACGAAAGCTTGCCGAATCCCTTGTAAACGGCAAAGTGTTGCTTATTGAAGGCGGTGAATACCGTCTTTGCGAGGGTCGGGGCGGCGGCTGCGGCCGTGGCTGCAACCACCATAGGCGCAACGGCTTCTCAGCGGAAGATTCCCCAACAGATAAGGATTAACAAAACGGAGGTTTATTATGAAAATTGCAATACCGGTAGATGAAAAAGATATGAAAACGGGAGTCTGCCCTTCTTTTGGCAGAGCGCCCTATTTCCTTATTTACAACACCGAAACAAAGGAAAACGAATTTTTGGACAACAGCGCCGCAGCAAGCACCGGCGGTGCCGGCATAAAGGCCGCTCAGGCCATAGTAGACAGCGGGGCAAAGGCTCTCTTGACCCCTCGCTGCGGAGAAAATGCCGCCAATGTATTAAAGGCCGCCGATATTAAGCTGTATAAAACCACAGGGGCCTCCGCCATGGCCGATATTGAGGCTTTTATTGCCGGAACACTTCCCATATTGGATGAAATCCATGCGGGCTTTCACGGACACAAGGGCAACTGATATGACTGTTGCTGTACTAAGTGGCAAGGGCGGAACAGGAAAAACTCTGGTTTCGGCAAACCTTGCGGCGGCGGCGGGAAAGGCCGTCTATATGGACTGTGACGTAGAAGAACCAAACGGCCATCTGTTCTTTCGTCCCAAGGCCGTAGAGGAAAAGACCGTGACGGTGACAATTCCTCAGGTTAATCCAGAGCTTTGCACCGGCTGTCGGGTCTGTGTGGATTTTTGCAAATTTAACGCCCTTGCCCATATAAACGACAAGCTGATGGTTTTTGAGGAAATCTGCCATTCCTGCGGGGGCTGTGTGCTTCTTTGCCCCGAAAAAGCCCTAACGGAAAAGGAAAAACCCATAGGAAAAATTCAAAAAGGAACTTCCGAGGGGGTCTTGGTGCAAACGGGGATTATGAATACCGGCGAGGCCACCGGCGTTCCGATTATAAAAACACTTCTCGATGAAAATAAAGGCCGAACAGACAGGGCAGTTTTTATCGATTGCCCCCCCGGAAGCGCCTGCACCGTTATGGAAAGTATTCAAGATGCAGACTATTGTCTGCTTGTGGCAGAGCCTACCCTTTTTGGCGTACACAACCTTAACATGGTCTATGAGCTGGTGCGCCTTTTTAACAAGCCCTTTGGCGTAGTTTTAAACAAATGTCTGGAGGGGGAAAATCCGGCAGAGGAATTTTGTCTGGAAAAAGGTATAAAAATTCTAAGCCGTATTCCCTTTGATAATGAGCTGGGCAAATTAAACTCTGACGGAAAAATTGCGGTGCGGGAAAATGATAAGTATCGCAAGCTGTTTTCCGACTTGCTTGAAGGGGTTAAAAAGGAGGTGCACCATGAAACAGCTTTTAATTCTTAGCGGAAAAGGCGGTACGGGAAAGACCACCATAGCCAGCGCTTTCATTAAGCTCTCCAGCGCTAGGGCCTATGCCGACTGTGACGTGGATGCCCCAAACCTTCACCTGATTTCAGCTCAGGGTGCAAAGCCTGCGAAAACCGATTATTACGGCATGGACAAGGCAGAAATTAATCCTGAAAAGTGCATCAAATGCGACATATGCAGGGAAAACTGCCGCTTTGACGCCATTACGGCAGAGGAGGAATATAAGGTAAACCCCTTTGCCTGCGAAGGCTGCGGGGTCTGTGAGGCCCTCTGTCCGGAAAAGGCCATTACCTTAAAACCCGCTGTGGCCGGCGAGCTTATGCTGTATACCGGCGGTGGCGAAACCTTTTCAACAGCCCAGCTTAAAATGGGCAGCGGCAACTCCGGACTACTTGTAACCGAGGTTAAAAAGCAGATGAAATCAGCGGCGGCGGCGGACTTTGCCATTATTGACGGCTCCCCCGGCATAGGCTGTCCGGTTATAGCCTCTTTAAGTGGTGTGGATATGGTTTTGATTGTGGCAGAGCCTTCTGTAAGCGGCATTCACGATATGGAGCGGATAATCCAAACAGCAGCGAAATTTGCCGTTAAAACGGCGGTTTGCGTAAATAAACATGATGCAAATCCGGAAAACACACGGCAAATTGAAAGCTTTTGCAAGGAGCATAAGCTGCCCTTTATAGGGCAAATTCCCTATGACACCGAGGCGGTTAGGGCAGTTAATAAGGGCCTGACCATTGCAGATATAGATTGCCCGTCAGGCAGGGCGGTAAAGGCGGTTTTCAACAAAACCATGGAGCTTCTCTTAGGAGAAGGTGCCTGAGCCTTTTTCGAAAACTACTCTATTGGCCCGATGATAAAACAGAAAACTTGGAGGACAAAGAAAATGATTAAAATTGCGGTAGCAAGCGAAAATGAAATGGTAACCGAACACTTTGGACACTGCTTAAACTTTAATATCTATGATGCTGAAAACAAGCAGATTATAAAGCACGAGTCCATTCCCAACCCCGGACACAAACCCGGATTTCTCCCTAATTTTCTAAATGACAAAGGGGTGAATGTGATTATCTCCGGCGGCATGGGCGGCGGTGCCGTTAATATCTTTAATGAAAAGGGCATAGAAGTCATTGTCGGTGCAAAGGGCAAGGCCGCTGATGCCGTAGAAGCCTATCTGCAAGGCGCACTTAAGTCAACAGGCTCTATCTGTCATGAGCATAAGCATCACGACCAGTGCGGCCATTAAGTGATTTTTTAATAAAAAAAAAGGCGAGCTGCAAACTTTTATGCGGCCCGCCTTTTTCTTGGGGTTTTACTTGTCTGAACCTATGAAAAGGTGAGATGATAAAATTTAAAGGTTTGTTTTTGCCATTATATCGAAATCTCCGAATAAGCATAGATAGCTTTTACTTTTCGAAACCTTCCCCTGTCCCCAATTGCACAAACTTGGAAATATGGTATAATGCAGGTTGTATCTAATTAAAATTTCATTTTAAACCATGCTTTGAATATGGAGGGTAAGGGCCGGTGGAAAGGGAAAATCAGAAACACAGGCAGGTTTCAAGCTGTGGAATAAGAAGGCTTGCAGAAAGCCGTTTTGGCAGGAAAATTCACATCTTTTTTATAATAATCATCTGCTTTGTGATTTCATATTTTTATATTGCCTCCCATATCAAAACAAGGGATATTTATGAAAATGAAATTCGCTCACAGATAATCGAGCTGAAAAAGTCTTTCTTGAAAAACACAGTGGACAATATGATTTTGCGAATTGAGACAGGTCGGGAAACAACAACGGCCTTTTATAGGCAAAGTGTAGACAGCCGATACGCAGTGCTGGAAGCTGCCAAGGAGCTGTCTTCCAATGATTTTGTTGCAACTCTTTTCGCAGAGCTTAACCTTAACACCGAGCCGGAAAAGTCTAAGTGGACTGTTCTAATCTGGGATGATGATGGTAATGTTTTGTACTCCCCCAAGGCTTACGAGGGGCAGGATGTAAACACCTCCATAGAGAAATTACGGCCCCTTATGGCCTGTTATAGAACAGTTGAGCATGGGAGCATCCACTGCTTTTATGGTTATACAAAAGAGCATGTGGAAAACACAGTTAAAATGTCGATTTCTGAAAGTATAAGAAGCCTTAGATTTGACAAGGGTTCATACATCTGGATTAATGAGATTTTAAATTATGACGGAGGCGAAAACTATGCCATCAGGCGTGTTCACCCAAATCTGCCGGAAACCGAGGGGGAATATCTCTCCACTGATACAACAGATATAAAAGGAAACCGCCCCTATTTAACCGAGCTTGAGGGTATTAAAAAAGATGGGGAGTTGTTTTTCAGCTATTACTTCAAAGAGCTTGACAGCGACGAAGTTTCCCTGAAGCTGAGCTATGCGAAGCTTTATAAGGAATATGACTGGGTCATTGCAATGGGTGTTCAAAATAATGAAGTCGAGGAGCAAATTCTCACAATAAATAAAACAATGTCGGCAATGAGCTTTTCCGGTATGGTACTCTTTTTGGCAGTTTTAATTGCCTTGGTCATCCTTTTTATGTCCATCATGCTTCTTAACGAAAACCTTCGCTTTTCCCATCGAAAGAAGCAAATGCAGCTGGAAATAAGCTATGATTCCCTTACCAATGCCAAAAGCCGCAGGTTTGGCATCGGTTATCTGGAGAAAGTTTTTGATGAGTACAAAACGGGCGGCTGCAAAAACCCTGTTTTCCTTATGGTTTTTGATGTGGATAACTTCAAAATCATTAATGACCGTTACGGCCACAGCGAAGGTGACCGAGTGCTAAGGGAAATTGTGCGGATTATACACCAATCAATCCGCCGCTCGGACGAGCTGTTCCGACTGGGAGGGGACGAGTTTGCAGGGGTGTTTCATGGCATGAGCGAGGAAAATGCCGTCTCCTTTGCCGCTAAAATAGTAGATGCAATATCCGCTATGGATTATAAAGTAGGGGAAAACCCCATTCCGTTAAGCATATCCATAGGAATTTCTCAATTCAGAGAAAGTGACGGTGACTATACCGCCGCTCTCAAACGGGCGGATGAGGCTATGTATGAATCAAAATCTAAAAACGGCAATAAGGCGACCCTTTTATAAGCCTTGGTTCTTAGCTTTTTATGTTTGGGAAAAGGGGCGCAAAGCCTAGGACTTTATAAAAGCTTATTCAAGACTTTCCATCATACTGCGAAGTTTTTCCATAGAAGGATGCACATAGGTATTAAGGGTGACGCTAACATCCGAATGGCCAAGTATCAGGCTTAGGCTTTTTACATCAAAGCCCTTCTCCACACAGCGGGTGGCAAAGGTATGACGAAGGGCATGAAAATTAATATCTCTTATGCCCGCCCGCCTTAGCACCACCTTAAAGTGCTGCTGTAAGGTTCCTGTCTCTTGGGGTTTTCTTCGGCCTGAGGTAACATAAACCTCATCTTCCTGCCTGTGGCGGGCAAGAACATGGGTTACGGCCGGCGTAAGGGGCACACGCCGTATAGAACTTTCACTTTTCGGCTCGCCTATATGTACTGTGCTTGTTCCATCCTCCCTATAAATCCGGCTGACTGTGCGCCGCACCTTGAGAAAGCCTGCATCAAAATCAACATCTCCCCACATTAGCCCTGCCAGCTCACCTACACGCAAGCCTGTTTTCAGGCTTAGATAAATTGCTAAATCAGAGGGCCTTTCGCAATTGCCAAGGGTTTCGAGAAGCCTTTCGCAGTCGACGGCATTCAGGGTATTTGCTGTGCGCTGGCTACCCTGTTTTCCACGGATAACACAGATGGCAGGGTCCACTGTAATACCGTATTTTTTCCCAAAGGTTAGCACTTGCTTTAAAATATTTGCTATAAGCTGTACTGTCTTTTTTGCAAAGCCCTTTTCCTCGCTGGATACCTGAGCAAGAAAGGCTAAAACCATATCCTCTGTCAGCTTATTTGCCGGAATGTCTCCCAGATAGGGGCGAATTTGCTTTTTTGCGTAAGACCTATATGTAGACAGGCTTGTGGCCTTAATGCGGCTTTCCGCCTGTTTTAACCAAGCGTCTATAAGGTCATTTAAAGTGGGGGCGGCGGCCAGACGGGCACGTACCGC
>JAAYFX010000287.1 GCA_012728025.1 Clostridiales bacterium | reverse complement strand
ATATTTTCTATGTTGCTTTCTTTAGAAAATCCAAACATTTATATGTTTTTAAATGTTTATATATTATACATCAGTGATTTAAGCCATGTCAACAAACAAAGATTAACTAATAAAGCCAACGCCGTAACCGGCGCTTGGTTTAATAATGATAGCATAAGGCTCTAAAGGGAAGTCTTATGCCAAAAATAGGTCCGCGCAAGCACAAAGTGTTTACGCGGACCGTAAATTAATTGCTTGATAAACTATGATTAAGCTTGGAATGGAAAATCAGGCAAAAATCTTACATCATGCCGGAAGCTTTAAGCAGGCTCTTTACGATAACCATACGCTGAACCTGATTTGTTCCCTCAAAGAGCTGACCAATCTTTGCGTTTCTAAGGATTATTTCAATGGGATATTCCTTAGAGTATCCGTTTCCGCCGTAAATCTGGATAGCATCGATAGCGCACTCAACAGCAGAGTCGGAAGCGAAGGTCTTTGCAGCAGAAGCAAGAGCAGAGTCGATAACGCCGTTATCTATCATGCCGGCAACCTTATATGTAAGGGCACGTGCGGCTTCATATTTGATTTCCATGTCGGCTATCATGAACTGGATGGCCTGATTGGTGAGTATGGGCTGACCGAAGGTCTGGCGAACTGCCGCATATTCAAGGCACTTATCGATGCAGCTTTTCATGGAACCGCAGCTTGCGGCACCAACGCCGGCAGGGCGGGTAATGTCAAAAACACTCATGGCTATTTTAAAGCCCTGACCTTCTTTGCCCACCAGATGGCCTGCAGGAATACGGACATTATCAAAGAGGACTTCAGTTGTGTTGGAAAGACGAATTCCCATCTTGTCTTCTTCAGAGCCTATTGAAACGCCGGCACGGTCACGCTCGACTATAAAGCAGGACATTCCACGGGTTCCGGCATTGGGGTCAGTAACTGCAAATACGGAATAAACACTGGCATTGCCACCATTTGTTATAAAGGTTTTTGTGCCGTTTATCACCCACTCATCACCATCAAGAACGGCTGTTGTGCGGTTATTGGAAACGTCAGAGCCGGCATCTGCCTCGGTAAGGGCAAAGGCAGCAAGTCCACCGTCGACAATGTACTTACCGAACATTTCTTTCTGCTCCTGAGTTCCGAAAAGTGCGATGGGCTCGTAAGCCAGACCGCAGGCTCCGATAACTGTCGCAAAGCCGATGTCCTGATATCCAATTTCTTCAAGAACGAGAGAGTTTGTTACCTGACCCATGCCGCCGCCGCCGATTGATTCGGGGAGGGTTATGCTGGTAAGGCCCATTTCAGCACACTTTTTTACAACGTCCATGGGGGTTTCGTTTTTCTCATCGCACTCTTTAATTCTTTCCCAAGGAAGCTCCTTGCGGATGAATTCGCGGGTCATCATCTGAATGTCAATCTGGTCCTGTGTTAAGCCGTAGTCTTCTCTCATGATAATGTCTCCTTCATTATTATAAGTAGCTCACCGCCGAATGGAAGGTTCCCCTCATGCGAATAAACGCAAGCAGGCCAAACGGCACTGAAAAAGTAATGGAAATTCTAGAATTTAACGTTAATAACATCGTATAAAGGGGTTTTTACTCTTCACCAATTTAAAAAGTACGTTAAATTCTTGACACTTCTCATTTTTCACATTATACATCAAGGGGGAAAGCTTTGCAATGCTTAATTTTAAAATACTTTTCACATATTTTATGCCTGTATCAGCTTAAAGCCAATAAAATATGACTACTTTATATATAAATTGGTCATTTTAAATATATTTTCCTAAAAACTCTTAATTACTAAGAAGTTTTTTTGTTTTCACTTGTAGGATTTCAACATTTTCTTGACATAAATATGTATAATGTGAGAATATTAGATTCTAGTGTTCTTTTTATTCAAGGAGGGATTCATATGGCGTTTTGCACAGTATGCGGAGCGGGACTTCCGGAGAAGGCCCTTTTCTGCCCGAACTGCGGAACGACACAGAAAAAGACGGAAACCGTCCAAAGTTACAAGACTCATGTTCCCCTTTCGCAAAACGGCGAAAACGAAACAATTTCGGCTTGCAGAGAGTCTGGTTCATTTACACATATAAGAACAGAAAACTCAGGGGCTTGCAAAACCAACGAGGATGCTTTGCAGGATGGTTTTGTTCAGAAGCCAAAATCTCTCACCCGTGAAGAGCTTGGCTATCCTCCTGCGGACTATAAGGGCAGGCGCAAAAAAGGTTTAAGCAGGGCTTCTAT
>JAAYFX010000286.1 GCA_012728025.1 Clostridiales bacterium | reverse complement strand
TTTGGTGGGTGGCAATTGCGGGATTGACAGCTCTAATCTGTACTCAGGGCAGGGAAAAGCCCACCATAGTCGGCAAGATTGTGGGAGGCGTAGCAAGCCTTTATGACATAACGGCCTATGTGGGCGACATACTTTCCTATTCAAGACTTATGGCTTTGATGCTTGCCGGAAGTGTTATCGGTCAGATTTTCAACACCATAGGCGCAATCCCCGGCAATCTCATAGTTTACTTTGTGGTTTTTGCCTTGGGACACACCTTAAACTTCGGGCTGAACCTCTTGGGCTGCTATGTGCATGACTTAAGACTTCAGTGCCTGGAGTTCTTCGGGAAATTTTATGAGGACGGCGGTCGTGAGTTTAAACCGCTTAAAGTAAACACTAAATATTATGACGTTACGGTCAAATAAGGAGGAAAAATTAGATGAGTTTTCTTGAACAGTTTGGCGGAATGGCCATTGGCCTTCTGGGCGCAGGTCTTGCGGCTTTGTTTTGCGGCTTGGGAAGCGCAAAGGGAACCGGTATGGTGGGTGAAGCAGGTGCGGGCCTTTTAAGCGAGGACCCCTCCAAATTCGGTAAGGCAATGATTTTGCAGGTTATCCCCGGAACACAGGGTCTTTACGGCATTGTTATCTGGTTTTTTGCCGCAATGCAAATGGGACTTTTAAACGGCACCGCAGTGGACCTTACGGTTACAGAGGGCTTTCGCTACTTCATCGCCTGCATGCCCATGGCTATAGGCGGCTGGGTTTCTGCCATATATCAGAGCAGGGTTGCTGTCAGCGGCGTACACCTTCTTGCGAAAAAGCCGGATGACTGGGCAAAAGGCATGATTTTATGTATAACCGTTGAGTTTTACGCCATTCTGTCTCTGCTTGCCTCCTTCCTCATGGTGCTTAATGTTCGCTAGTGCTTTAAATCTTTGTAAAGGCTGGTCTTGAAAATGAACGGTATAGACAAAATTACCGAGCGTATAGCGGCGCAGACCCGAGAGGAAATCGCCGTGACGCAGGAGAAGATGGCAAAAAAATGCCGCGAAATCGAGGAAGCTTACGATAGTCTGGCCAAGGAAGAATATCAAAAGATTGTAACAGCCGGGGCAAAAGACTGTGAGCTTCAAGTACAGCGTTTGGCCGGAGCTGCCGCCATGGAATCGAAAAAGAGCATTTTATCCATGAAGCAGGAAGCAGTAGACAAGGTTCTGGAGCTTGCGGCTGAGCGGATTTGTGCCTTTCCTCAGGAGGAATATATAAGCTTTCTTGCCAGACTTGCGGGGGAAGCGGCATCCACAGGCACAGAGGAGGTTGTTTTCAGCGCAAAGGATAAGGCCTCAGTGTCAAAGGCTGTTATAAAAGCCGCAAATGATATTTTGAAAAAGCGGGGGATACAGCCGGCTCTTACAGTATCCGAGGATACAGGAAGCTTTACAGGCGGCCTTATTGTAAGGCAGGGCGATATAGAGGTAAATTGCAGTGTCTCTAAGCTGATTGAGCTTTCCAGAGACTCTCTGGCAGGCCCCATTGCGGAAATACTTTTTTCCGACTAAGGGATTTTCTGCATTAGATTAAGCGGCAAGGAGGACAGCACTTGATAAGGTCAAAAACAAAGAAGGCGGATTATCTTTATTTGTCCGCAAGGCTCAGCGCACGTGAGACAAAAATGCTCTCCCGTGATAAAATGAGCCGTATGATAGAGGCCGATGGCTTTAGCGAGGCGGCAAGAGTCCTTTATGAGTGCGGCTACGAGGATATGTCCAAAATGAAGGCCGCAGAAATGGAAAAGGCTCTTATAAATCATCTGGAAGCGGCATTTTCCGAAATAGAACCTCT
>JAAYFX010000304.1 GCA_012728025.1 Clostridiales bacterium | reverse complement strand
CCTTGCGGGACCTGCCAACAAGCAGGGGCGTATTGCCGCCGACAACATAGCCGGAGGAAGGGAAATCTATGCCGGAACCCAAGGCACTTCTGTTGCACAGGTGTTTGACTTAAGCGCCGCTTCCACCGGAGCAAACGAAAAAGCTCTTATTAAGCGTGGGCTTATAAAGGGACATGATTACGAGACGGTTACGATTACGCAAAACTCCCACGCAGGCTATTATCCCGGGGCAGCTCCCCTAACCTTAAAGCTTATTTTCTCCTGCGACGGGGAAAGGATTTTTGGCGCCCAGATTGTGGGTCGTGACGGGGTTGATAAACGCATAGACACAATTGCCGTAACCATGCGCCTTAACGGCTCTGTGCAAGATCTTAAAACCCTTGAATTGGCCTATGCTCCCCCCTATTCCTCGGCTAAGGACCCTGTTAACATGGCGGGCTTTATGGCAGGCAACCTTCTTAAGGGCAGGGCGCATTTTGCAGATTGGGATATTATTGAGAAAAACCCCGATGTGCAGGTGCTTGACGTTCGTGAGTCTTCCGAGCTTATGGCGTATTCTCTGCCGGGAGTTACACACATTCCTTTAGGTCAGCTTCGCTCAAGACTTTCAGAGCTTGACAAAAGCCGTGACACGGTGGTTTTCTGCGCCATCGGCGTACGTGCTTACAATGCAACACGGATTCTTATGCAAAACGGCTTTGAGAAGGTTTGCATTTACCCCGGCGGAGCAAGGTTTTACAGCTCTACCCACTATGTACCTGGCGCTCCGGCAGAGCTTGACACGCCGGTTGCCGACAGCGGTAATGTTAAGGACGAAAAAGAAGCCCTGCCCTCCATAAGGCTTGATTGCAGCGGTCTGCAATGTCCGGGACCGATTATGAAGGTTTTTGAGTCCGTAAAGGAAATGAAGGATGGACAGGAGCTGGAGATTTACGCCTCCGACCCGGGCTTTTTAAAGGACATTGCCTCATGGTGCTCACGAACGGGAAACACCCTTTTAAGCACCGAAAAGCGTGGGAACGAATATATTGCTCTTATTAAAAAAGGAAACTCCGCCATGGCAGCCATACCCGAAGCCTGCCAAAACGACGGTAAGACCATTGTTGTTTTTTCCGGAGATTTGGATAAGGTTATAGCAAGCTTTATAATTGCAAACGGTGCTGCTGCCATGGGCAGACCCGTAACCATGTTCTTTACTTTCTGGGGGCTTAATGTTCTGCGCCGTGATTCTAAGGAAAAGGTTGATAAAAGCTTTGTTGAGGCTATGTTCGGCACTATGATGCCCCGTGGAAGCGAAAAGCTTAAGCTTTCCAAAATGAACATGGGCGGCATGGGAACTGCCATGATGAAAAAGGTCATGAAGGATAAAAACGTTGATTCCCTAAGCGAGCTTATTAAAAAAGCCATGGGAGCAGGAGTTAAGCTTGTTGCCTGCACCATGAGCATGGACGTTATGGGCATAAAGCCCGAGGAGCTTATTGACGGTGTGGAGCTTGGCGGTGTCGGGGCGTATCTCGGCGATGCTGAGCAGTCCAATGTTAACCTCTTTATTTGAGCATGCTCATTTAATG
>JAAYFX010000285.1 GCA_012728025.1 Clostridiales bacterium | reverse complement strand
TTTACCGCTGTGATACAGATTGACGAGACTTTGCTTAAAATCATCGTCATACTTTCGATAAGTGCTCATAGCTTTTCCCTCCTTGTTTGTGTCTACTTAATTATACTACTTTACACTTTTGAGTGTCTACTTTTTTAATATACATCCATATCTTTTGATATTGTAAAGCTCAGCCTTGAGTTTTATTGCTTTTTTCTTGATTTTCTTTTATACAGCAAATACGAATATACCAAAGGGAGAAGCACAAGAAGTATAATAGGCAGAATGAGGAAAAGAAAACCGCCTTCAAGAAAAGAGCTAATCAAAATAACAGCTCCGCAAATAACCCAGACGAAGCCTGAAAACCTATGGGTTTTGTTCCAATTTTCTTCGTCGTTCAGTGTCCATGGCAGCTTTATGCCCACTGTATAGCTTTGGCGGGTTTTCGGCAAATAATTGCCGATTATGATGATGATTAGACCCACAAAGGCAGGTACAACAACATTTATGGGGATGTTGTAGCCCAGACCCTTAAATAGCGTCAAGGGAACAAGAATAAGGCTTAAAACAGGGGCAATCCACAGGGAGATTAAAGCGATGGTGTTGTTTACATTTTTCTTTTTCGGGTCGGCTTTGATAGCAAAGTAGATTATAAGGTTTAAAAAAACCATGGAAGCCGGAAGCCCCAAGGCAGCGGCGGCCTTTGGAGCGTAGTTATCTGCCTCACCTTGCATATTAAAATGTATGGGAAGCTGGTCTGGCAGACTGTCCCAAAGGGAAAAAACAAGCATAAGGGGCAAAAGGCAGACAAGACAGGATATTATAAGTTGTTTTTTATTAAATACTTTCATTTTTCTCCCCCCTAAACTGAGAAAACCACAGCATAAGCTCCTCAAAAACCGAGGTGTTAAGCTCGTAAAATACATAGTTTTTATGCTTTGTCTCCATAACAAGACCGGCCTTTTTAAGCTGTGAAAGATGATAGGATATGCTGGCCCCCGTTATATCAAAGTTTTTTCCTATTTCACCGGCAGAGAGGGGGCCGCTTCTTAGCATCAAAAGAATTTCACGCCTTATAGGGTCAGACAAGGCTTTAAAGGTATCCGGAAAGCCCATGCTCCACCTCCAGCATTTAGAAGTTTATCTAAATAGATTTTAGCATAAACTAAAACATAGGTCAAGGTGTATTTAGACGAAAATCTAAATACACCTTGACCTATGTATGCGGCCATTAATAGCCTTAACTTTGCATATTTAAACCCTGTAAAGCAGTCTGCCGTATGAGGGATATGGCCAGATGTCTTTGCCCACAAGAGTTTCAAGCCTGTCTGTAACTGTTCGAAGGTTCTGCATATCCCGCAAAACCACATCGTTGCAGCTTCTAAGGGAATCGTGAAGTTCAGAAGGCTGTGTGCATATGCCGGCAACAGATTTTTCAAGACTGTCACAGCAGTCCGAAACCTGCTCTAAAAGCTCGGATACCTGCTTTAACAGGGCAGTTTCCGTACGGCAGTTTAGGTCTTTGGAAACGGTTTTCATGGCGATTATAGCGTCGGCAAGGGTTTTTTCATAGGGGATTACCGAGGGAATAATGTCACGCCGAACCATTTCAATCATAACGAGAGCTTCAATTTTCACCTGCTTGCAGTAGCTTTCTAAAAGTATGTCTCTTCTGGCAAAAAGCTCTTTTTCAGAGTAAATGCCATGGCGCTCAAAAAGCTTTATATTTTTCTCATCAGTTAAATGAGGCATACAGTCAGCGGTGGTGATATAGTTTGAAAGTCCACGGCTTTCCGCAAGCTTAACCCAAGCTTCGTCGTATCCGTTGCCATTGAATATTATGCGCTCGTGCTTCTTTATGGTTTCCCTAATAAGCTCATTAAGCTCCGCCGTAAAGTCAGAGGCATTTTCAAGCTTATCGGCAAACTGGCGGAAGGACTCTGCCACAATGGTGTTTATGAAGGTGGTGGAAGAAGCGGCAGACATGGAAGAGCCGGGCATACGAAACTCAAACTTGTTGCCGGTGAAGGCGAAGGGGGAGGTGCGGTTTCTGTCTGTCGTGTCCCGAGGGAAGGCGGGCAGGGCATCCACGCCGACGGTTATACTGCCGGATTCTTTTTTATCATAAACAGTTCCATCTTTAATGGCATCCAAAATCGCCGAAAGTTCGTCACCGAGAAAAACAGAGATAATAGAAGGCGGTGCCTCATTTCCACCTAGACGATGGTCGTTTCCGCAGGAGGCGGCAGAGATGCGCAAAAGGTCTTGATATTCGTCCACAGCCTTTATAACAGCGCAGACGATAAGAAGAAACTGGGCATTTTCTTCGGGGGTTTCACCGGATTCCAAAAGGTTTGTGCCGTCGTCTGTGGAGATGGCCCAGTTATTATGCTTTCCACTGCCGTTTATTCCCGCAAAGGGCTTTTCGTGTAAAAGACAGGTTAGGTCGTGGCGCTTTGCCACCTTGCGCATAATTTCCATTGTAAGCTGGTTATGGTCAACGGCAATGTTGGAGGTGGTGAAGATGGGGGCAAGCTCATGCTGGGCGGGAGCCGATTCGTTATGCTCGGTTTTTGCCAGAACGCCAAGCTTCCAAAGCTCTTCGTTAAGCTCCTTCATAAAGGCGGATACACGGATTTTTATAGAGCCAAAGTAATGGTCGTCAAGCTCCTGACCCTTAGGAGGGCGGGCGCCGAAAAGTGTTCGTCCTGTATATATAAGGTCGTTTCTCTGGTTGTATGTACTGCGGTCAATAAGAAAATACTCTTGCTCAAGACCCGAGGTGGAAAAAACCCGACCACACTCATTGCCAAAAAGCTTTAAAATGCGCTTTGTCTGGGTGTTTAAGGCTTCCATAGAGCGAAGAAGGGGAGTTTTTGTGTCCAGCGCTTCGCCGCTGAAGGAGCAAAAGGCTGTGGGTATACACAAAACACCGTCCTTTATAAATGCATAGGAGGTGGGGTCCCAAGAAGTGTAGCCCCTAGCCTCAAAGGTTGCCCGAAGTCCACCGGAGGGAAAGCTCGAAGCGTCGGACTCGCCTTTAATCAAAGCTTTTCCGGAAAACTCCATTATAATTCCGCCGCCGGCACAGGGGCTTATAAAGCCGTCGTGCTTTTCTGCGGTAATTCCGGAAAGAGGTTGGAACCAGTGTGTATAGTGGGTAACACCCTTTTCTATGGCCCAGTCTTTCATGGCGTTTGCCACAATGTTGGCGGTGGCCATATCCATCCTTACGCCTTTTTTCATGGTGTTTTTTAAAGCCTTATATGCCTCCATGGGCAGGCGTTCACGCATGACAGTTTCGTTAAAGGCCATACTGCCGAAAAGCTCGGGTAGGTTTATCATCTTTTTCCTCCATGCCCCCGAAAATCTAGGTACGGAAGCGTTGTTTTTATATGGTTTTAAAGAGGCTGCTTTTTTATCTGCCCGAAATTACGGGGGTAGACGGGGGGAGTCGGTCTTAATTTTTTTATAACAACCGCACTGTGTATTATATCCGTTTCGGGGATTTGGTATTTTTCAATTTTTGCTCCGCCGCCCCCAAGAATGGAAATGGCGTTTGAGGCCTCTAAAAGCTCCTCCTCGCAGTTCGGACCTTTCATGGCTATAAACACACCGCCTACATGAACAAAGGGCAGGCAAAGCTCACAAAGGATGTTTAAACGTGCCACAGCACGGGAAACGGCCACATCAAAGCTGCCGCCTATATCCACTGCGGCATTTTCAGCCCGCTCGTAAAGACAACGGACATCGGGAAAATCAAGGATTTGGCAGGTCTCCTGCAAAAAGTCCACCCGTTTTTTTGTTCCGTCAAGAAGGCAAAGTTCAATAGACGGTTCGGTAATTTTAAGGGGAAGACCGGGGAAGCCGGCACCGGTTCCTATATCTATGACGGATTTGCCGGAGAAGGGATAGATATTGCAAAGAGCCGCACAATCGAGAAAGTGCAATCGTGCGGTATCGGCTTCGCCATTTATGGCGGTAAGGTTCATTACAGTGTTTCGCTGGGTGAGATAGTCATAATATAGCTGAAATTTGCGGGCGGCCTCATCTGTAAACCCAAGGGACAGCTCTTTAAAGCCATCTTTTAATATAGAAAGCATTTATACCTCTCAATCACGGTCATATATGTTTTTGCTCCGAAGGCAATTAATTAAAATAGTTGCAGCGCATACCTTTTGGTACACCCTGCAACTATAACATAATTTTTTTCGCAAGTAAATATCTATGCGTAGAAATCGTGTTCGCCAATGGTGGCAACATAAACCCTGTTTTGCATGAACCATGAGTAGGCGCCTATTTCGGGGTTTACGAAATAAATGCACTCATCAACAATATTGTAGCCCTCAAGGCAGATTTTTGCGGCAATCAAAGATTCATCATTTGGCTCTGCGTATATACCGCCAGTTTCAGTTACGCTAAACTGTACGCCATATCTTTTGTCAAAGATTACGCTGTAAATACTGTCAGGGCAACTGGGGTCTTCAACACGGTTTATTACCACATTGCCAACAGCAATTTTGCCGTCCATGGGCTGGTTTCCCGACTCGGCATTTATGAGGCGGGCAAGCCAGTATAGGTCATCAAGGTTATAAAAGTCATCGCCGCCTTCGATGATGGAAGGCTCGTCTGCACAAATGCTAACAGAGGAGTTTTCCTCGTCCCATTCAATGTCCACAGAAAAAACTTTGGCAATCTCACGCACAGGCACCGAAATGGAGCCGTTTATGTTAAGAATGCCGTAGGGAATGTAGAAGCAGCGCCCGTTAGCGCTGAGGTAAGTTGAGCCGCTTGTGGCATTAAGCTCAAGTCCCTCACAGGTGACAGTAACAGTGCTTGTTTCCTCGTCCCATGCGATGTCTGTTTGCTCTCCAACAAATTCTACGAATGCGCGAAGGGAGACATAGGTTGTGTCAAAAACCTTAACTCCGTCGGCAACTTTGATGCCGTTTATGTACAAGGGTATTTCAGCAGCGTCAAAATCCGGCTCGTCATATTCCGTTTCATTGACGGCATATGCGCCGGCAAAGCCGACCGCTATACAAAAAAGCAAACATACAGCGCATATTATTGAAATTTTAGATTTTAGCCTATGTTTCATAATACGCTCCCAGTTCAAAATTCCTACGTTATCGGATGTAAGTAGGGGCATTTTCATCTTGTGACATAATTATATTCATTTTGATGCCTAAATTTCAATAGCAAATTTGTACAAAATGACATAAATGAAATGGGGTAATATAAACATATGCGCAAGATATGCCTTGAAAACACTGGTATTTCAGGGCTTAAGTACAAAATATTGTATGTGCGCATTGCCATGATTATTGGGCATTTGACAGCCGACCTAGGGGGCAAGCCATGAGAAATGCAAGAAGGTTGTCAATAATTTTGCATTATGTAAATCGTTTTTGTAAGTTCGTGGCCAAGCTTTACGGTTTTTTGCCCTCAGAACCAAAGAGAGGCGCTGGGGAGCAACCCGCCTTCGGAATAGGGCGCGGGTCTTAAGCATAAGTATAAATGATATTTTAAAAAGGAGCTGTCTAAAGCAAGGGAGTAAGCTTTAGCTGATTAAATGAAGCAAAGGAGGCGGGAATTTGGATACCAAAAAGACTATATTTATAATGCTCATCATGTTGATAGGGCTTTACCTCGTTATGAGCTTAAAAGAAAATCCTGAGATAATGAGCCACCTTAGCCTACTTACCGGAGAAGGCACAGAAAGAAATGAGAAAAAGCAAGATGAGCAGCAGGGAAGGCAAGCCGCAGAAAACAGCGGGGAAGGATATAAGACCTTAACGGCATTTCCCCCTTTCCCCTCCGAGGTGAAGATACCAGAGAAAAAGACCGAAACTTCAGAGGAAGGCACAGTAATACTTCCGACGACCATAGAGGGCGGGCTTGTTATCACGAACGACACAAGCTATGATTTTGACTTGGGAGTGCTGCTTTCTCAAGGGCCATCAGTTAAGTTGGCACAGCAGGGGGCACAGGTGCTTATAATACATACCCATGGCAGTGAAGCTTATACACCGGAAGGTAATGACCGATATATACCCTCGGACCCGTCAAGGACGGAGGATACCCGTTATAATGTTGTAAGGGTTGGGGACGAGCTTACTGCCTGCTTAGAAAGCTATGGGCTTGTGGTTATACACGACAGGGAAATTTATGATTATCCAAGCTATACCGGAAGCTATGCCAGAAGTGCCGAGGCCATTTCGAGGCACTTAAGTGAGAACCCTGATATATCCGTTGTGCTTGATATACACAGGGATGCCATTGGCAGCGGCGATACGGTTTATAAAACCCTTGCGGAAAGCGATGGAAAAGCAAGTGCTCAGCTTATGTTGTTGGTTGGTACGGGGGAAAACGGCCTGCCCCATGCAAATTATATTGAAAACTTGAAGTTTGCCTTATATTTACAGTCTGCTGTGGTGGATAAATACCCCACCCTCGCAAGGCCGATTGCGGTGAAAAAGGAGCGTTATAATCAGCAGCTTACAACAGGCTCACTTATCATTGAGGTAGGCAGCAGCGGAAACACCCTTGAGGAAGCCCTTAAGGCCATAAGGCTTTTTGCCGATGCTGCCGGCCCTGCCTTGAAAAACCTTGAGGTTTCGGATTAATTTCAGCAAATTTCTATTTTTTTCTTATTATACATTTAAATATAGGAGCAAAGCAAGAAGTTTTTCCGGTTTATTTACATATTCTTATAAAACTTTAGAATATTTACACATGAAAAGGACGATACTTGTTTTGCCGGCTTAAATATGAATTAGCAATACAAGAAATCCGGCGTGAAAGGTCAGCGCCGGCTTAAGTTTAAACAGACCTGCCGGCAGGCGAGGCATATATCCATATAGCTTCTGTTTATAGAAATGTTTAATGGATTATCTGCCCGTGGGGCAAATGGAGGTTAATAATATGTACGTCAGCGACATTATGACAGAAAGAGTTATTTCCATAGGCGAGGATGAGCCTGTGACCGCCGCCGCAAGACTGCTTAAAAGAAACAACATAGGAGCCTTGCCGGTACACGGTGAAAAGGGCAGGCTAAAGGGGATAATTACCGACAGGGATATAGTGCTGCGCTGTGTTGCGTCAGACACAAACCCGCAAGATGTCAGGGTTGGTGAGATAATGTCCCGCAGTCTTGTCACTTTATCGCCCTTTGACAGCGCCACAAAGGTGACAGAAAGAATGGGAGAGTGTCAGGTCAGAAGAATTCCCGTTACGGACAACGGTGTTTTGGTTGGTATTGTAGCGCTGAGTGATATAGCAAGAAACAGCGAATACGATATGGAAGCGGCAGAGGCGCTGTGCGAAATATCCTCAAACTTTCGTAAGAAGTAGCAAGGGACTTTAAAAGCGCGTCATGGCAAGAAAGCTTGTTTTGGCGCGCTTTTCATTTTTTGTGTAAATTTTGTTTTTAATTTACTTTATAAAAGCTTAAAAACCCGAATACTTAAAACTTCCTTTTCACGGATTTTCCCGCAGAATAAACAAAAACTAAGCTAAAGGTAAATAAGATAGAATTTGCTACGGAAATTAATCTTTATTTTCTCCTCCAGAGAACATAATGATATAGCTTAAAAAAATAAAAAACGGGGGATTGGGAATGAAGGTTAAATATAGGTCAAAGATTTTTTTAACGGCTTTTTTGGCAGCTTGCTTAATGACACAAGGCTCTCAAGCTTTTGCTCAGAAAAGGCAGGAGTTTGTGCCTATGGGGACGGCTGTGGGCATACAAATGTTCACAGACGGGGCACTGGTGGTCGGCCTGTCGGGAACAGAAAACGGAGCCGCTCCTTCACCGGCGGCTTTGGCGGGGCTTTTGCCAGGGGACCTCATAACGGAGCTGGGGGGAGAGAAGATTGAAAGTGCGGCTGATTTGAAGCTTGCCATATCAAGCCTTAAAGATGAAACTGTTGAGATAAAGGTTTTACGGAAGGGAGAGGCTGTTACGCTGGAGCTTTGCCCGTATTTGGGAAGCGGGGAGGCAGAAATCGGCCTTTGGCTGCGAGATAATGTGGCGGGAATAGGCACACTCACGTTTTTTGACCCTCAGACAGGCTTGTATGGCGGTCTGGGACATGGTATAAATGATGTTGATACTGGTGTGCTTCTGCCTTTAGGCAGGGGCAGTATACTGAAATCCTCAATTACAGGGATTATAAAAGGTTGTCCCGGCTCTCCGGGTGAACTTAGCGGCGCTTTTGATACTTCCGGCATATGGGGCAGCATAACAATGAACACCTATTGCGGAATCTTCGGTCAGCTCGATGGAAGCGTGATGCCTTCAGCCAAGGCTATACCCGTTGCCAATGAAAATGAAATAGAGCTGGGCGAGGCAACGATTTTAAGTAACACGAGCGGAGAGGAAGTTGAGGAGTTTCGGGTTGAGATAACAAGGGTGTATAAGGGAGACAACGAGGGAAGAAGCCTTATGCTCTGTGTGAAGGATGAGGGGCTTCTTGAACGCACCGGCGGTATAGTGCAAGGTATGAGCGGAAGTCCTATAATACAAAATGGTATGCTAATCGGAGCTGTTACTCACGTTATGGTCAATGACCCAAGCAAGGGCTTTGGTGTCTCTATTGAGAATATGATGGCGGCTGCAAGCCGTGAAAACACATTTATAGACTCGGCGGCTTAACTTAAAGCCGGAAAAAGAAGTTTGACGAGGCATAAACGCACCGAAGGAGGCAAACCTTCGGTGCGTCAAATAATGCTGCAAAGAGAAGAAATTTGATGAAAGAAAATATAAGATGCTGTCGAAAGAAATCGTATTATTGTATATTCACTGAATTAGTCGATAGAAGTCGAATTATGTAAACGAAAACCTATTATTATTTTATGCTTATTTGTTGCACTTTGCGAAATAATATGTTAAATTATACTCGTTTGACGGTGTTTGTGCTTAAATACAGAGACAGCCTGCCGTAATTGTAAAATAACGGAGGAAATATTATGGAAACCAAAACAAGAGTACTGATTGCAGATTCGGGGGAAGACTTTCGTTTTCTGATGGCGGACACAATATCTTCAGAGGAGGACATGACCGTAGTCGGAACAGCAGGAGACGGCATTGAAACCCTTGCCTTAATCGAGCAAAAGCATCCGGAGATTATTGTAATGGATTTGGTGCTTACCAAACTTGACGGTTTGGGAGTTCTCCAGAAGATAACACAGATGCAGCATAAGCCGGCTGTTGTAATAGTATCCGGTTTTTTCAACGACCATGTTGTACAAGAGGCGGCAGAGCTTGGGGCTTATTATTTTATGCCAAAGCCCTGTGATGTTCCCGCCCTGCTTGACAGGCTGCGCCAGATTTCCAGCGCAAGGAGGCAAAGAAGCATAAGCCTTGCTGCAAAGCAGGGGGTTTCCATGCTGCCCCAGCCGGAGAACCTTGAAGCTGTGGTTACGGATGTCATCCATGAAATTGGCGTTCCCGCACATATCAAAGG
>JAAYFX010000335.1 GCA_012728025.1 Clostridiales bacterium | reverse complement strand
GCATTTCTTGAATCAAAGCCACCTGCTCGATATCGCCGCCCATCGATTCAGCGAGGAACTTCTTAAACAGCGGACAGTCTGCCTTTTTATCATAGGTTACATTTAATTGCACTGTAGAATAATAATCCGGGGTATGTGGGATCAGCGTATCTTCGAGTACATTGTATAAACCGTTGCGTACATTAATGATGTAGGGATTTGCATTGAGCTCACGGATATCACGCTGCACGAGCAGACGCCATTGTTTCTCTGCATCCACGATTTGGCTCATCTTTGTTTCACGCACCAACATTTTTGATTGCACAAGGCGTTGGGCCTCCATCTCGGAAGTCTCGCAGTAAACACCGCTACGGTAAGTAAAGTGTTGCTCTGCAGCATAGAATACCTGTTGGTTTTCGATCATATCCTTTGCCAACACACCAGGCAGAAAACGAAGACCTTTTTCTGTCGGCTCATACCAATCGGGGATAGCAGTTCCGGCTTTCGCCTTTTTGGTTGCCTTGCTTGACTGATAGGCCTTGCTCACTTCCTTGTAGACGGCGTTCAGTGGTTTGACGAAGGAAGCCTTGAACTTGAAGTAATTCAAAATCTCGGAATTTATCATCACATCCGCTGTAACTACATCTTGGTTATACAGACAGTCAATGACATACTGCTTTGCGGTCTGCAGGTCTTTGATGGTTTCTCCGGCAATAGGCAGTTCGTGCAGTATATCAAGGAGCGTATCGGTGCTAAGAGGCTGATAGCAGAGTGCCGCAGGGGCCTTGACTGAACACCCCCCGGCAGCGAATTTCGGACACCGATAACCCTTGCTGCAGATAGTCTGACAGGTGATGGGTTTCGTGCCGCTGTCCAGAAAATGATTGATTTTCTTCTGGGTATTGCTTTCGCTGTATCCGGGATACGGAGCGGACAGTTCATGAATCAGCTTTGTACCACCTTCAAAGGACGCAAGGTTTGTAATCATGGCGTACCAGTCATGCTCGGAGAGCGTAACTGCGTTATCACGGCAGTGCTTCAAAAAGTCGCAGGAGCGCATAACGGTGTCCAGACCTTTTTCCATACCGCTTTTCTTTTCAACGGGGGCCAGTCCCACTTCCGGCAAAATATCCGACAGCTGCTCTTGCGAATATTTACGTTCCGGGTGAAAGCTGATGCAGACAACTTCCACGGGAGTTTCCTTCTTGCAATGCTTGAAACCAGGCAGACGCATGACCCTCGATTCATTGATGCACATAGGGTCACCTTCAAAGTGCTTTACAAGCTGGGTCTGGATTCTGCGGAAACGCTCCACCTTGGCAGAGGCATCCATAAACCAGTACACATGAAGGGATTTCTGCGTTTTCATAATCATGGATGGAGGAAGCGGAAAGGCATCCACCTTTTTCTGCTGTTCCTCAAAACTGCCAGTATCCATCTCCACAAACTGTACGTTGATACGGGTGATGGAGTCATCGTCATGCCCACCGAAGTTGACCACATAGAAGATGCCTCGATTCATGGCATTGTGGTTCTTGAGGGTCTCCTCGATGCTCTTGTACTTACCGCATTCACAGGACAGTTTGGCCCCCTTGAAGATACCGTCCTTTTTGTCATCAAAGACACGGAAGCAGACCGTATCCGTGGGATTGAACAAACTGCCGATGACATCGGTTACGGTTACACTCATATGACTACCCCCTTGTAAACAATTTTCTTGTTCAGTCGCTTTGCCTCATTGATTTCCTGCTGCATTCCCGGAGAGGCGGGGCCGAAGACCCATACCTCATCACAAAGG
>JAAYFX010000284.1 GCA_012728025.1 Clostridiales bacterium | reverse complement strand
GTGTAGATAGGTGCGCACACCGTAGTCTCCTCGGCTTCCACAAGGGGTTTTATGTCGCTTCTTTCAAGGTAGTGCCAAAACACCCCCCGCCTTAAAACTGACTTATAAACAGGGATGTCCTCTATCACATCGTCAAGGGCCGCTTGAAGAAGCCGAGGGTCCACCTCATCTTTAAGCTCGCAGACAATCCTGAAAACCTTAGGGTCCTTATGACTCCATGTGGAGGGGAATATTTTAGAGGCATTGTCTAGTTTTGACCACTCGGAATACCCAAAACTTTCCATAAATCTATCGCCTCCCTTTTGTATCTCATGGCATATCCGCCTTATCAGTTTTTTCGCCCCATAGAAATTCATTCATAACATTATAGCATTTGGCGGAGGCTCCCGATTTTTTGCGCAGGGCAAGAAAATTGTGCAAGGCACCATTCATCCTATAAACCTGCGCCTTATTTCCAAATTCCCGAAGTCTTTCTCCATAGGCCTCGCCCTCGTCCCTTAAGGGGTCATATTCCGCCGTTATGATAAGGGTTTCGGGCTGATTTGACAAATCCTTCGCCAATAAAGGTGCAACATATGGACTAAGCCTGTCTTCCTCATTGGGGACGTACAAATCCATGTAATTTTGTATTTTCTCCGCCGTTAAAAGATGGTTTTTCCCATACTGATGCACCGAAGGAAAGGGCGAATCCTCCCCATGGTCAAAATAGGTGGCGGGGTAAATTAAAATCTGCTTTTTAGGCCAAAAAGCGGCCTTGTCTCTGGCCATAAGGGACACGACCGCCGCAAGATTTGCTCCGGCGCTGTCTCCCACCAAGGTGATGTCCTCTGCCTTGCAACCCAGCAGGTGGGTCTTTTCAAAAAGCTCTTTCGTCACATTAAAGCAGTCCTCAAGTCCCGCCGGAAAGGGGTTTTCCGGCGCAAGGCGATAGTCCACAGATACCAAGGTATGTTTTGTGCGCCGAGCCATAATGGCGCATATTTTTGTATAGGTATCAATGTTTCCTGTAACCCAGCCGCCGCCATGAAAGAAAATCATGACCTTGGGCTTTTTCCCCCTTCCGAACCGAAACACCCGCAGAGGAATCTCCCTGCCGGAAACGATAATTTTTCGGTCGAGAGCGCCGTAAACCTGTGCAAAGGCCGGATTAAAAACATTTAAAAGGCAACGATAGGTTTTATAGTGTCTTTTTACATCCGTAAGAATGTTGGAGAAGAATTTAAGAAGGGCTTTTTCAGCTTTGTTCATATAAACCCCTTTATAAGGTGCAGGCACCCTTTTCCTTCACTTTATAAGCATAAGGCTTTAAGCGGCACTTTAATTTTGATTACAGACTACTTAATGTTTTGCGGTTTGTCAATAGAGTTTAAAACGAGGCTTTAGGGGGATTAAAACACAGGAAATATGCAAAACCGAAGTTTTTATGTTTTTTTACTAAGATTATCCCCCCGGGGGGCTTGAAGCGGCAAAGATGCTGTGTAAATATTATAGTGAGAAGATAGACCAAAAAAATAAACTTATTTTTTATACAAAGGAGAAAAATTTTGATGAAAAAGTTTCTTGCACTCATTTTAACCCTTGTTTTGGCGGCCTGTATTTTATCCGGCTGCACCAGCAAGCCGCAGGAGCCGGATAATGGTGAGGCTTCAATCACAATTACAGATATGACCGGACGCACAGTTGAAATACCTAAAACTGTTGAGAAAATCGTTCCTCTGGGCAATGCCCCCCGCATGATTACCTATCTCGGACTTGCGGATAAGGCTGTGGGAATCGGCGGCATGGCCTCGCAGGATATAAGCCCTGTCACAGCCTACGCCTATGCCAATAAAGACCTTTGGGCAGACCTTCCCATTGTTGGAACAGATGCCGCCGGTGCCACAGATTATTATCCCGAGCAGATAATCGCCCTTGCCCCTGATGTTATTTTCTGCTCATACACAGCCCAGCTTGCTGATGAAATTCAAACTAAAACCGGAGTTCCCACAGTTGCTGTTGCCATGGGCACTCTTTTTGCAGAGGACTATGAGCAGGCCCTTCGCCTTATAGCCGAAGTCTGCGGGATTCCAGACAGAGCCGAGGAAGTCATAAGCTTTATAGACGGCTGTCTTGAAGATTTGGCAAACAGAACAGCAGATGTTCCCGAAGAGGGAAAACCCACTGTTTTGGGAGCGGCGGCAACCTTTAAGGGTGCTCACGGAATTGAAGGTGTTTACTCTAAATATCAGGTGTTTGAAGCCATAGCCGCAAATGATGTTACCACCGGCATTTCCGACACCGTCGGCGGTGTCCTCATAGATAAGGAGCAGGTTTTAGGTTGGAATCCCCAGTATATCTTCCTTGACAACGGCGGTGTTAATCTTGTTAAACAGGACTTTGCGGTCATGCCCGATTTTTATAATCAGCTTCAGGCCGTTGTAAATGGCGACGTCTACCAGTACCCCAGTTCAACAAGCTATTACTCCAATGTGGAAATTCCCATTGCCAACAGCTATTACGTTGCAAGCCTTCTTTATCCCGAGGAGTTTAAGGACATAAACTTTGAGGAAAAGGCCAATGAAATCTTTAAGTTTTTCCTTGGTGCCGATGACTATCTAAGCGTTCTCAATGAAGCAGGGGCAGGATATGGCAAGGTGGGGCTTGGTGAGTAACAATGCCAAACAAAAACCTTAACCAGCTTGAAAGCTATGAGGCTTATATAAGGCGGAAAAAGCTTACCTTTGTCATAGCCTTTGCCGCTACTATAATTGTCGGCCTCTTCGCCATAAGCTCCGGCTCTTTAAAAATACCAATACCTGAGGTCTTTAACAGCTTTTTCGGCAAGGCTACCCCCCAATCTCAGATTACGATTATGAATATACGGCTGCCCCGAGTTACGGCAGCCATTGTAGTGGGGGCGGTTTTGGCGGTTTCAGGTGCGGTTATGCAGTGCGTTTTGCAAAACCCTCTGGCCTCGGCTTCAACCTTGGGCGTGTCTCAGGGGGCGGCCTTTGGCGCTGCTCTAGGCATCATTGTATTCGGCGGCGGAGTTGTTAATTCTGACTCTGCCGCCACAGCGGTTACAATCAGTAACCCCTATATAGTAACTATATGCGCCTTCCTGTTCGGCTCTCTGTCAACATTTGTGGTTATCCTTTTATCACAGTTTAAAAAGGATTTGGGCCCCGCTGGGCTTATATTGGCCGGTGTTGCCCTAAGCTCTTTGTTTACAGGGGGAAGCACCTTGCTTCAATATTTTGCCGACGAAACCAAAATCAGCTCTGTTGTGTTCTGGACCTTTGGAAACTTAGGCTCGGCAGGCTGGACAGAGATTTTAATTTTAACAATTGTACTTTTCTTTGCCCTTGTGTATTTCCTTCTTAACCGCTGGAACTATAACGCCATGGAAAGCGGTGCCGATACGGCGAAAAGCCTTGGAGTTAACACAAGAAGGGTTATGCTGGTCAGCATGGGAATTTGTTCCCTTGCTTCGGCAGTTGCCGTATCCTTTGTTGGAATTATCAGCTTTGTTGGCCTTGTAGCCCCCCATATTATGCGCAGGTTTGTAGGCAATGACTACCGTTATCTCATTCCCTGTTCTGCTGTTGCCGGCTCCCTGCTTCTCATTCTTGCCGACACCTTCGCAAGACTTATAATAGCTCCCGTTATTCTTCCAATCGGTGCCATTACCTCCTTTTTAGGCGCACCTTTATTCCTGTATCTTCTTTTCAGGGGGTTTAATAGCAATGGTTGAAGTTAGCAACATTAGTTTCGCTTATGATAAATCGGATAGGAAAATTCTTGAGGACATCAGCTTTGATATAAAGCAAAATGAATGTATCGCCGTTCTTGGAAACAACGGAGCGGGAAAAAGCACCCTTTTAAAATGTATCGACCGCATTTGCACTCCCGATGAGGGCATTGTGATGGTTGATGGCAAAAATGTATACAAAATGAGTAAAACCATGATGGCTCAAAACATAGCCTATGTTCCCCAAAGCAGCACTTCAATCAATATGACTGTGTTCGACTCAATTCTTCTTGGAAGAAAGCCATATATTAAGTGGGATGCAAGCTCCGAGGACAGGCAGATTGTAAGCGATATAATACACAAGATGAAGCTTGAGGATTTTGCCCTTAGAACCGTATCCCGTCTTTCAGGGGGCGAGGCTCAGAAGGTAATGCTTGCCCGTGCCCTTGCTCAGGAACCAAAGCTTTTGCTTTTAGATGAGCCTACCAGCAACCTTGACCCTCGAAATCAGCATGAGGTTCTCCAGACTGTAAAGAAAATCGCAAGAGAGAATAACATTTGTGTTGCCATTGTCATCCATGACCTTAACCTTGCAATCCGCTATTGTGACCGCTTTGTCTTTCTAAAAGACTCCAAGCTGTTTTCCTATGGCGGGCTGGAGGTTATGACACCGGAGAACATTGAAAAGGTCTATCAGATGCACGTTCACATTACCGAATACATGGGAATTCCCATCATAGTCCCCTTTCCTGACGAAAAGGTTACAGATTAGTATCTGCTTTACGGCTGTGGTATAATATCCCCAGAGCGGATATCATACAGGTTTAATGGCATATACCACAACGGCACTTCGTGCCTGTGGTATAATATCCCCAGAGCAGACATTATCGAAAAGCATAGGCTGAAAATTACTTTAGGAGGAATGTGTTTATGAAGAAAGCTCTTGTTTTATATTGTTCCTACACCGGAAACACCGAAAAGGTTGCAAAAGCAATCAATGAAGGTCTTAAAGAGGCTGGCATGGAAACAAGCCTTTTGAAGTTTGGCGAGGCAGAGCATATCGATTATTTCGATTATGATTTGGTTTGTGTGGGAGCGCCCTCTTATAGCTGGACTGTTCCTATACCTTTTAACGAGTATCTTAAAAAGAAGTTTAACCACTATAAAAGCATTGGGAAGGTTCTTCCAAACAGCCCGAGAGTGGGGAAAAAAACCCTTGTTTTCTGCACCTACTCAGGGCCTCATACCGGCATAGACGAGGCCATACCCACAGGACTGTATATGGGACAGTTTTTCGACCATATGGGCTTTGATGTTTTAGATAAGTGGTATGTTCTAAGCGAATTTATAGGTTCTGAGGAAATGAGTACCCAAGGTCGTATGGGGGATGTTAGAGGACTTCCCACGGAAAAAGACCTCAATGATTTAAAGGAAAAGGCAAAGAAGCTGGCTGCCGAAAACTTCAGCTAAAACTTTAGTTTGGAAAGTGTACAATGTTTTTTTCCAAAATTTATCCTGAGTACATATGCACAGCGGGAGGACTTTAATTAAAGCTCCTCCCGCTGTGCATTTTTATTAGTTTTAAGGTTTCTAAAGATTCCATGAAGATTTAAAAGTGCGGGCTTTCTTCGGCTTAGCCTATGGTATAATATCCGTAAAGACGCATTATGCCTATGGCAGAACCGCCTAGATATAACACGTTATATTGCTAGTTTTCACTCTTGCCATAATACCTGCAAAACAGACATTATGCTAAATCTCTCTATCGGCATCTGTCTGGGGTATGCTGGTGTAACATATAATAATCAGGAGGCGAACTGTCTTGGCAAACTTTTGCTGGCTGTCTGAAAAATCATCTTATGAAAACTCCTGTGATGAACTTTATGACTGGCTGGGACTTATAGGTCTGCTACTGGAAGCAGAGATTTCAAAAAAAAGCAAAGACTTCCCTGTGGCTCAGCCTCTTGAAAACATTCGTTTCCGTCGGGAAGCCTCAGACTGTCACCTGCCCATTCTGCACTTACAGCATAGGCTGGAGCTATCCGATTTTACTGTGTTTTGCGCTGTTTTGGCCTGCGCTTCAGGCTTTGACCCTGTGTTTAGCCGCCTTTTCCACAAGCTGACAGGGCGGGAAAAGCCTGATTTGGGGCTTGCCCTCCGACTATTTCGCCATATTAAACCTGTAAAAAGCAGTGAAATTTACACCCTTTCCCATCCTGAAAGTTCGGCCCGCCTGCTGTTTGACCTTCAGGGAGATGGGCATTTGGAAAAGCTGCTTTTGCCCGAACTGCTGACCTTTCAGGTTTTGGAGGGCGAAGTTTGTTCCGGCAGTCTTTTGCAGGGAATAAGCCTTTGGCGGTCAGAGGAGGAAAAAGCTTCAAAGGGGCCTTATCCCAAGGAGCAGGCCGCCGGACTATCAAAGCTAATTTCCCGAGTGCATCTCGGCAAACTTGACGGCTGTGGTGTAATTCTTTCCGGCTCCCTCGGCTGCGGCAGAAAAGACGCCCTGCGGGCCGCCGCAGCGGAGCAAGGGCTGCCTCTGGTTTTTGTTAATGTGAATGTTTTTAATGAAAAAACCGAGAAAGAATCCCAAAGGCTTTCCCGTGCTGTTTTGTTACTGGCCGCCGCAACAGATGGTGCGGCGGTGCTTTACGAGCTGTCGGCAACCTACAAACCCAGCCAGTCTCTTTGCTCTCTTGTAGAGGGCTGCCGCCGTTTCTGCCCTCTATTTTTTCTTATTTCCCATGAGGGCATCCCCGCTCTGCTGCCTTTAGAACAAGATGTTGTGGAGCTGTGCTTTCCTCCGGACTCCACATTACAGCGCCGCAAACTATGGCAGGAGCTTTCCGAAGAATATCTGCTGGAAACCGGCACAGATGTTCATAAGTTTGCCAATAAACTGCGGTACACCGCCGGAGATATTAAGAAAATTCTGCGCAGGGCCTACATAAATGCCCAGTCCCAAGGTCGGAATGCTATAAACAGCAATGACATTTGGGCGGGGGTGCGCCTGCACAATGCCGGAGAAATAAGTGGCCAAAGTCTCACCCGTGTTTCCTGCGTATTTAGCTGGGACGATATTGTTCTGCCCGAGGAGCCTCTTTCCCTTATGCACTCTGCCTGCGACAGAATTATACACGCCCACACAGTTAATGATGTCTGGAGTTTTGGCAAAAAGCTACCCTATGGCAGGGGGCTTTCCATTTTACTTTACGGTCCCTCCGGAGCCGGAAAAACCATGTCGGCACAGGTGATTGCCCATGAGCTGGGGATTGAGCTTTATAAGGTTGATTTATCCCAGCTTGTAAGCAAATACATAGGAGAAACAGAGAAAAATGTTTCAGAGATTTTTGATTTTGCATACAGAACCAACTGTGTGCTTTTGTTTGACGAGGCCGACTCACTTTTCACCAAGCGTACGGAGGTCAGCGACGCCAATGACCGCTATGCAAACACCGAAACGGCATATCTTCTCCAGAAGATTGAGGAACACAGGGGCATTTCCATTTTATCCACAAACCTTTTGTCAAATATGGACGCCGCCTTCCGTCGCCGTTTCACCTATATTATAGGAATTCCAAAGCCGGATGCCGCCCTGCGCCTTAACATCTGGAACAAGGTTTTCCCTCCCGAAACGCCTGTGAGGCTTCAGTCGGGCTTTGAGCGGCTGGCGGAAAAGCTTGAAATATCCGCAAGCTCCATAAAAACCATTGCCTCGGATGCCGCTTATAGAGCCGCTTCTGAGGACAGTCCGGTAAATTATGAGCATATCAGACAGGCAGTTAAAGTGGAAATGTTAAAACAGGGAACCCGCATGACGGAAGCGGAGCTAAACGCCTTGTAAAATCCCCATAGTCAGAAGCTATGGGATAATGAGGACTGAAGAAAGGAGAAAGCAGAGCTATGAATCACGCAAGAGTTGAAGAAAGCACTTCTCTGGAGGAGCTGGAAATCGCAATGGCAGAAGACCTTGATGCCCCCTTGTCCGAGACAGAGCAAACAGGCGGCCCAGAGGAAGATGCTCTCGTGGAACCGGCTGGAACCACCTTTTTGACCGAGTTGAACAAAAACCTTAAAGAGCTTAAAAAAGGCGGGCTTGGCGGGGCAAACTCCGCCCGCTTTGAAGCGGTTACAGAGGGCATAGACAACATAAGCAATGCCTTTAATTCTTATCCGATTACCGGAGACCTCATGCGGGATGAAGGCCATGCAAGACTGATTTTGGAGCTTTATGATTCCCTCATTAAGCATTGTGACTCATATATTGGCCATCGATTGGTGCTGACATCGGCAGGGCGGGCCCGCCGCAATCAGGTGCGGCTTATAAAACAAACAGCCCTGAAGGATATAAAGGGGATTTCCCAGTGGAATCTTCTTTTGCTTGAGTATCCGCCGGAGATGCGCAGCACCGTCACCTGGAGTGACCTTATAAGCAATAACCGTGCCGAGCAAATTCATGTGGAGAATTTCCGCAGCCTTAAAACAATGGGCGCCGGTGCAAGCACAAATTATCTGGTAGGCGAGGGGCAAGGACTGGATAAGCTTTATTTTTTCAAGGAAGAGTTAAACCACACATATGGCAAACCCCTTAAGCAGGCTTGGGAGCATATTCTGGCCTCAATTGAGCCTACAGAGGAAAATGCGGCCTTACTTGGGGTTCTCAAAGGGCTTCGGGATGATCCGGAAATCTCCAGAGTAATAGATCAACATATGGGGACACCCATGATGATTCCCGATGAGGTGAACCTTGAGCTTAGTGAGGAGCAAAAGCCCCTTCTTCCCCAAATTAATGACTATCTGATTAAAGTAGGGGCGGAAATGCAAAAGAAAAGCACACAGGATCAACTTCTTAAGGTGGCCGGTTACAAGGCGGGAGAAACAATTAATG
>JAAYFX010000371.1 GCA_012728025.1 Clostridiales bacterium | reverse complement strand
TATCTTCGCCGCTGTTTTCTTTCACAACCGCTAAGTACAGTCCGATGTTCATAAATCCCATTATCTTCGTACCGCCACTACCTATTAGCAAATAGTTAATGTCGGGGAAATAGGTTGGGTCGCCCAGTTCAGAATAATAGGCATACTGTGGTTGGTCGGGATTGCCAGTAATGAACACTTGGTCTAACGCACTTTGAGAGTAGTGCGTTACGGCCGTACAGCCTGTGATGTCCCTTTCGCTTGTGTTTCCTGTTGCGTAATAGGTGATTCTGATGTTGTCTTCACCCGTTACTGGCGGTGTGTGTGTTCCTGTTACCGTAAACGTTGCGGCGTTCGCCGTCGCCGTTGCTGTCTGCCAGTTTCCGTTAGCGTCTCTATACTCAAACTTCCAAGGCTTCGCTGTGTCTATCACCGACGATACAAGGAATGTCTTTATCCCGTCCTTGTTCAGGAACATTTCTTGTCGTTCTCTGGTAAGTTTGTTGATTGGGTCGTACACAACACCTCCGCCTGTTGCAGGGTCACGAGCAATCAAAATTAACGGTGCCTTCGGCTTTACCTCGTTAAATGTTAGTGGGTCTGCATCTGTTGCTGCCGTACACTCGATGTATTTATTACCTGCTAATACATATAGCCCCTTGTGTTCCGTTGTCTGCATGAAGAACGCTGCCTTCTTGCCACTAATTGCGTAAGATACGCTCGCCGCACCAAACTGGTTGGTGGAAAGGTTATACTCTCTTAATTCTGTCCCGATGGCAACAACACACCGTCTTCTGCCGTGTATTACAAACGTCCACATATTGTGTATCACATCGCCGTACGCCGAATTGAGAACTTCCCAACCTCTACGCTTAATGGGTAAACCCCCTTGGTCGCTTATCATATTCAGGAGGTCAGGTGAACGGTCACGCCTCACCAAAGACTGGTCTTGCGAGAAGTCCGCACCCTTCAAGTCCTCATACATAATTGTGGACGTTCTGGGTTTTGGTGGCATTTTCATCTGTGCCATACCCTTTTACCTCCCATCTTTATTCCTCCTAAAATCCTGCTCTTCTTCTGCGGTAACGTCCGTTGATAGTCTTCTAGGATTCCGTTCTTCATGTTGTCGAACATGTTGTAATAGCCGTAAGCCTTCTGTTCGTCATCGTCAAGCCATATGTAAAAGGACGCTAATTGTGCCACTAATGGCTCGGCACGCTTATCTACCTGTATTACGACATCGCCCTGACTATCGGGCGTAACCTGTAATAATCGTTCTTTGTAGTAGACGTTATATATCCCGGCCTTGTGAAGAATGAGAAATCTATTTAACTCGACTTTGTAGTCCTCGTAATATTCCAGTTCAGTTGTGTTGCCATCTTCTATCGTTTCCATCGTTGGCGTGTCTACCAACGATTCAAACGTCACCCTATCGCCAACCTTCGTTAATTCCTCTAAATCAAACCTTTCAACGTAATCGTCTGTCTTGACGATACGCACCACGTTCTTCTTGGGGATAACGGTGGAGTTGATATAGTTTACCGCCCTGTTAATAC
>JAAYFX010000283.1 GCA_012728025.1 Clostridiales bacterium | reverse complement strand
TTACAAGCCTGTTGCTTTATATGGGTAAAACTAATATAATTATGTGAAAAATGAAAGGCAGTGCAAATATGGAAAATATCAGATATGACGAAAATGAAAACAAGCTTTATATAATTGACCAAAGCCTTCTTCCCAATGAAGAGCGGGAGATTTTGCTGGATACGGCGGAGCAAATGTTTGATGCTATAAAAAAGCTTAAGGTGCGGGGGGCTCCCGCCATTGGAATTTGCGCTGGCTATTGCCTTTATGTGCTTTCAACTAAAATAAATGCTAAAAATACAGACGATTTTATAAATCAGCTTGAAAAATACGCAGATTATTTAAACTCCTCCCGCCCAACGGCCGTTAACCTTAGCTGGGCTTTAAGGCGGATGACTTCTCTTGCCAAGAAAAATAAGGCTTTGCCCATGGAAGAAATAAAAAGAAACCTGCTTCAATGTGCAAGGGACATTCACAATGAAGATATTGATATGTGCCGCCGCATTTCCGAGCATGGACTTACTCTTATAAAAAACGGTGACGGCATCCTTACCCATTGCAATGCCGGTCCTTTGGCAACCTCAAAATATGGAACTGCCCTTGGCCCAATTTTACTGGGCAAAGAGCGGGGCATGGAATTTCGTGTGTACGCCGACGAGACACGCCCCCTTCTTCAAGGAGCAAGGCTGACAAGCTATGAGCTTTATAAGGCAGAGGTGGATGTCACCTTAATCTGCGATAACATGGCCAATACGGTTATGAAAAATGGCTGGATAGACGCTGTTTTCGTGGGCTGTGACAGGGTTGCGGCAAACGGCGATACGGCGAACAAAATCGGCACCTGCGGCGTTGCAATCCTTGCAAAACACTATGGCATTCCCTTTTATGTTTTAGGCCCCACTTCCACCATAGACCTTAACTGCAAAACCGGTGCCGACATTGAAATTGAAGAGCGTGACCCTGAGGAAATTAAGAAAATGTTCTATGAAAAGCCCATGGCACCTGAGGGGGTAAAGTGTTTTAACCCCGCCTTTGACGTGACGGATGCAGAGCTTATTTCTGGCATTGTGACCCAAAATGGCATATGCCGCCCGCCTTACAGTGAGAGTCTTACCAAGCTTTTTAAATGAAAATTTTTAAAACTTTTGTTAACTTTGCCTTGGCTTTATGGGAATTTACTCACCTTAACTATTTAAAACCTCAAACTTTTTGAAATCTTTTTTCTTTCTGTTGACAGCGGTAATTTTAAAAGCTACAATTGCCTTGTAAAAAGCGATGACCGGAAAAAAGTAAATTGAGATTATTCCTCACAGAGATTCGGCGGTTGGTGCAAGCCGAAAGGATGGTTTCAGTTGAATACATTCCGTGAGCTGTGCGCTGAAAGCGGCCCTGCCGCCAGTAGACCGCAACGGGAGCGCCCGTTACAGCGCTGGGGTATCGTGTTTTTTTGCGCCGTACCTGATAAGGCCGTCTTTGTGAAAAGTCGGCAAACTGAGGTGGTACCGCGGGTTATGATATATCCCGCCCTCTGTAATTTTTATTACGGAGGGCGGTTTTTTTGTCCCTCCAAGGAAAGGAAAT
>JAAYFX010000369.1 GCA_012728025.1 Clostridiales bacterium | reverse complement strand
CCCTGCGGGGCGGTACTTTTCCTGCCGAGGAAAAGTACCCAAAAGGCGGCTTAGGGCTGCGGCCCTTAAGAAACCCATGGGGATTTTTGTCATGAGCGGGGATATAGCTTTAATGCGCCGACGTCAAGCGTCGGATTATCCGCCACAGGACTTACGTCGCCTGTGGCTACAGGATGGAGACTTTGAGGTGAGGCGTGTGGCTACTGCTGTGCGAGGATAACTGTGCTGACTTAGATGTTTTGCGGTGGAATTGAATTGAGCGGCGGCAACTGTGCTGAATTAGTTTGTTGTGTGGGGCGATGTCGAAAGCTCCAAATTCTACGGCGGGTAGAAGGTGAAACTCTTGGCTCCTTTTGCAATAAATCCGCAGATAACCATAGTTAAAATATATCTTGAAACAAAGCCACGCACCACCGCTTGAAATCTTAGTTTCCCCATCATCACAATGAACGCAGAGACATTTGAGTTTAATATCTTGCTGTACAGAAAACCTCTGAATAAGGCAGTGCCTAGCTCCATCGGAGGGGAGATTTAAAGAGGGGGCGGCTTTGTAAAAAGCCCCTTCTTTTTCACGGTCTTTGGATACTTTCTTCCGTAAGAAAGTATCTCGCCGAAGGCAACGCAAGGCAGACACTCTCTAATTCTCCATTCCATGGAGAATTAGCACTCCCCCTCTCCCTATTACTACGTAATAGGGAGAGGGGGAGTGCTAAAGGTCTCTTAATCTTCTCCCGCTCTTTCTCAAGGCCGCAGGGCGGGAGCGGGACAAGGGGCCTGCCGCAGGCGGAGCGGGTCCCTTCGCCCTTCCCCGCACTGGGCGAAGCAGCGGAGACGAGGACAGGCCCCTTGACCGCACCGACCGAGGGGCAAGAGAACGTACTTTCGCATTAATTGAGACTTTATTCTTGCTTTATCTCACCTTATGAGATATAATATGGGGGTATGGTATGTTGGGGGAGTTGCAGAGACTTTTTCCGTTTGGTCAGAGCGGGAAGGCGGCAGACTCCCCCACTTCCAATTAAGGGGGTTTGCGGTTTGCCATTGAGACGGGTTGAAGATGAAATTCTTGCAGCGGCCTACAGAATCGACAGGGAGACGGATAGGTTCAACCAGCAGGAAAGATATCAGAGGGAGCGAGATGCAAAGAATTCCGTCTCCTACCTTCCGGACTTGGAGCAAATCCAAGGCGAGAGCAGCACGGAGACAGCGGCCATAGACAAGGCCATGTACTGGGACACGCTTAGAAGTCTTGACCGTGAGACGGCCTTAATACTAGTCTTACGCTTTTGTATGGGGTATGCGGGTACGGAGATAGCAGCGGGACTGAATCTAAGCTACCACCGAGTTAAGCGTATCTGTAGTACGCAGGGCAGGGGCGGGAAAAGGAAAGGGGCGAGAAAAGCCGAAGGCCAAGGGCGGGGCGAAGGCAGCGAGCGAAGCGAAGGGCCGGAGCAGCCGACCGCAGAGCGGAGCAGGCCAAAGGCAGCAACAGCGGAGAGCAGAGACAGGGCCTGCGAAGCTTTTTCGACCGCAGGGAAGGGAGCCGCCCAAGCGGGGCGGCGAGCGGGGCGGGCACCTTTTTAAAAGCATATTTGAAAGCACAATTGCCCGGGAGACAGGCAGCAACCTATCTCCCGGGCCTTCGTATTTATTCCGGGTCAAATACATTGTCTAT
>JAAYFX010000022.1 GCA_012728025.1 Clostridiales bacterium | reverse complement strand
TTTTGCGTGATGGTGACAGGGAAGAAAAGCAGATGAGCCTTATTGACTAGGCTTAAAGGGAAAGAGGTTATCATTTGAAAAAAACAAGAGAACAAGTTCTCGAAATATTATATAATATCTTTAAAATAACCATCGGCGCTGTGGTCTACGGTATCGGCATACAATGGTTTTATGTGCCGGTTTCTCTTGTCACCGGCGGCGTTACAGGTATTGCTATGATAGCAAACCTTTTAAGCGGGCTGCCTGTGGGTGTGGGTATGCTTATGCTCAATATCCCTATATTTATAATCGCCTTCAGGAAATACGGTTTTAATTTTATGCTTGGTTCACTTTTAGGTATGTTTCTTACCTCTGTGGCGGTGGACGTCTTTTCGATATTCCCCATAAGCGTAACCGAAGAACCCTTACTTGCGGCGATTTTTGGCGGTCTTCTAACAGGACTCGGAATAGGGCTTATATATTCTGCCAATGCCACCTCGGGTGGTGTGGATGTTATAGCGAAGCTGTTTCGAGACAGATACCCATATGTCAACATCGGAACCTTCATTTTGATACTGGATGCATTTGTGGTTGCAGCCTATGCTCTTATTTTCAGAAGATACGACAATGCCATGTACACTGTCATAGCGGTTTTTCTTGGAGCCAAGGTTATTGACACCGTTCTTTACGGCAGCTCCCAGAGCAAGCTTTGCCACATCATATCCGAGCGCAGTGACGAAATAAAGGCGGCAATTGTCGGTAAGCTCCATAGGGGTGTAACACTTTTAAAGGGCGTCGGAGCCTATTCCGGACAGGATAAACAGGTGCTTTTATGCGTGGTAAAGCGCCAACAAATAGTTGAAATCAAAAAGATTATAAGAAGTATAGACAGCGGAGCCTTTGTCATTGTAACCGACACACGAGATGTGTTCGGCCAAGGTTTCGGAAATATTAGTGTGGACAATTAAATCCGTAGGGTAAAACCGGATTTATTCGGAGGCTTTCACATGAAAAAACGAGTGATTGCTCTTATTTTAGCAGCAGCTTTAACAGGTCTTTGCGGTTGCTCCGCCTTTTTTAAAAAAGAATACCTCTCTGTTTCGGAATATACGGAAGGCACAAAAAGTGACTTTGACGGAGATTTGGCAGACATAGAGGACTATGAGGGGCTGACAAAGGCCATAAACGCCATGCTCACAGCTCATAAGCAGGAGGGCCGTGTGGTGTTTAAAAACTACCAAGGTGACCTGCAAAGTGACCTTGCCCAAGCTTGCTGGGAGGTAAAAACCAAAAGTGCCCTCGGCAGCTATGCTGTGGACTATGTGTCCCACGACTTAAACAGGATAGTTACCTACTATGAGGCGACGATTTATATCACCTACAATCGAAGTCAGGAGGAGCTGGAAAAGATACATTATGTATCGGGGCGGGCTTCTCTTGTGGAGGAGCTTTCCAAAGAGCTTGAAAGCCTTAGCAGATACAATGTTTACAGGATAAGCTCTGCTACCATAACAGCAGACGAGATTTTAAGCATTCTCGAAAGGGCCTATACCTCAAATCCCCTAAGCTGTGTTGTGGAGCCAAAGGCCAGTGTTCGGCTGCATCCGGAAAGCGGCGCCCACCGTATAGTTGAAATTGATATTGATTATGGAAAAACCCTTTCTCAGCTTCGAGGAATGAAACAGGAGCTGGCTGAGGCCATAAACAGTATAAGTACAGATTTTGGCAGATATGACTCCACAGAATATGCAAGACAGGCATATAACGCTCTGGCATCTTTTTGCGTTTATGACCCCGAAGGGGTGCAGAGGGCTGAAAACGGACTGGCGCCAGAGCTTTCAAGCAGCCCTTACGGGGCCTTGGTTGAAAGATATGCAGATAGCCGTGGCATTGCCTTGGCCTATGCAGCCCTGTGCCAAAAAGTCGGCATAGAATCCATAGTTATAAACGGCAGCCTTGAAAAGCAAAACCATTCATGGAACATAATAAAAATAGACGATAGCTATTATCATGTGGATGTCAGTGCGGATTCCTTCTGGGGGGCAGGTAACTCTTTCATGAAGAGTGACTACCAGATGCAGGGTAGGTATTGGTGGAACATTGAAAGTTATCCTGAAAGTTCAGATGACACTCAGGGAGCGGCTTTTTCTTAGCCCTTAAAATTAAACGGGCGGCGTTAAAAAACGCCGCCCGTTTATATTGCCCGATAAAAAAACCGGCGCAAAAATGCGCCGGTCAGCCCGCTGATGCCGTGGGAATCTGATTAGAACCTGCACGAGATGCAGGTGGGTCGCCTCTCCCCAACTTCTCTGCTTCCAACATCCGAAAAGAGCCAAAGGCCGCTTTTCGGGAGGCCTGCAATTCACTGGGGAATATGGCATCCCTTATGGGAAATGTGGGTTTAAAAAGACTCCTCACGCACATAGCAGGTTTTGCATAAAATGCTGTGTTCTGTGTGAACTTCATAAAAAGACTTTGCCCTAAACTGTCTTACTACAACAATTATACAATAGATATACAGAAAAATCAATGGGAGCTTACAAGAAATATTTGACTACTGGGGAACATTCTCCTCCGACTCGTCGTCAAAAAGAACCTCAGCGAATAGCTCGTATACTTGCTCCAGCTCGTCTTGCTCGTCTACGGAGCCTAAAATTTCCTCGCCGTTTTCCTCTATGACCTTTAGTATTATAAGGCCATAATCTTCGTCGTCCTCATCTAAGTCCGTGGGCAGAAAAGCCATATAAAAGGTGTCTTTATACTCCAATGTATGCAAATGCTCAAGGACATATTCATTTCCCTCATCATCTGTTATAGTGACAAGGTCGTTGCCGTATTCTTCGCTCATAGCTACCTCCTGTCAGTAAAAAGCGTCGGGAGAGCTTTCTCCCGACACATTTTACCCCAAGGACTTCAAAAAATCAATAACAATGAACCCCTTTGTTTAAAAAGGGAAATTACTTTTGCAAGAGATGCCTCGCCTTGGAAAAAGCATCGGTGTTTTAGCTGAGCTTTAGGAGCCGAGGTCCTCAAGAGTCATTACAAGCCTTTCGTGGCTTTGCACCTTCATACCCGTCTGAAGAAGCCTTTTATCCAGCTCTCGCAAGGTCGAAACCTGTATATTCGTTACTGTCATGGGGCAATCTGGCCTGTTTTCAACGAAAACCGCAACATAACCCTCGTAGTCACGGAGTACATATCTGTTTTCGGCTCCCTGAGAAAAGCAGCTAAGCTCCGATTCAAGGCTTTTAGCCGCAACATGGCTGACGGTTGCGGCGGAAGCTAGAGTAAGGGCCATAATAAAGGCTATGCCCAGTAAAGCGGCTCGGATTTTTGTTTTCATATTATCATTCCTCCTTTAGAGATTGATGTACAAAAGAATTATCACCTTAAAAATGCAAATTTATCCAAAGGATAGTTAAAAATAATTTAACAATTTAGCTACTGTTTTTTTAAGCCTTGTGCTATAATGTTCAAGTACGAACATTTATACACTTTAAAAGCCATGGCACTGCACCGCTTTGCTGCTGTGCCAAAGGCTTACAGCAAGCATTATACGCAATTTTTTGCCTGAAAACACAGGGTTACAAAGCCCCGTTTTTCCGGCAACTTCAAATATAAGGGCCAACGGAGGTTTTATCCAAATGGACAAAAACAAAGCGAAGAAAACGGCTGAAATCGCCGCAAAAGCGACAGCCGGAACAGTTTCAGGCGCTATTCGCACTGTGCTTAAGATTATCGCAACCATTATTCTTATAATGATAAGCACCGGACTGCTGTTTACCTGCATATTCGCCTACTATGTAAAGACTAATCTTTCACAGGATTTGGACATCGCTCTTGATACTATGACGGTTAATCTTGCCAGCACCATCCTTTATGTGGATGAAAACGGCATTGAGCATGAGCTTGCCTCCCTCCACGGGAAGGAAAATCGTGTCTGGGTGGATTACGAAAATATTCCGGCATATATGGAAGAAGCTGCAATTGCCATTGAGGATAAGCGCTTTCCCGAGCATAAGGGCGTGGACTGGTACAGAACCGTGGGCGCTTTCGGAAATATGTTTATCAGCATGAAAAACGACTTCGGCGGCTCTACCATTACCCAGCAGCTTATAAAAAACCTTACAAAAGAGGACGACATTACCGTTCAGCGGAAGCTTCTTGAGATATTCCGTGCCCTTGAGTTCGAGCGGATGTATGAAAAAGAAGAGATTATGGAATGGTACCTCAACGTAATCTATCTGGGGGAAAGCTGCAACGGTGTAGGTACGGCGGCAAACATATATTTTGACAAAGACGTTTGGGATTTATCCCTTGCGGAATGTGCCAGCATAATCGGCATAACAAACAACCCTTCTAAGTACGACCCTTACATCAGCCGCCAAACAAAGGAGAACAACAAAGATAGGCAAGAAACCATCCTTTACGAAATGTATGACCAAGGCTTTATAAGTTTTGAGGAATATAATTCTGCTGTTTCCGAAGACCTTGTGTTCAAAAGGGGCGAGGACGAAGAATATGAGATGACCATAAACAGCTATTATGTAGACGCTGTTATAGCG